>JBDTSU010000491.1:0-2865 GCA_039930965.1 Betaproteobacteria bacterium | reverse complement strand
CCATTGCGCCGGCAAGATCCGTATTGGCAAAAGCGATTCGACCATGCGGCCGGCTTCCGGTGCGAGGCCCGCCTGATGCGCAAGTTCGTATTGCAGCAGATCGCGCTTCCAGATCAACAGGCTCAGGGAGACCGCGCCGAACAGTGCCGCGCCGATTCCCGCCGCGCGCCAGCCGGCCTGGCTGGCGATGGCGGTCATGAAAATCGGCGCAATCGCCCAGCCGAGGTTTCCGGAAATACCGTGCGTCGAAAACGCGTGTCCCATGCGATGCGGAGACACGCGCTTTGCCAGCAGCGCAAAATCGGCCGGGTGAAAAACGCTGTTCCCCATGCCCGCCACCGCTGCCGCAACCATCAGCATCAGAAAAGTCGGGGCGATCGAGACCAGCACGCCGGAACATGCCAGCAAGGCGACGCCTGCGCAAAGCACGCGATGCGCACCAAACTTATCGACCCAGATCCCGGCCACGGCCTGCCCCACGCCGGAGACGACAAAAAATACCGTCATGAGCACGCCCGCCTGCGCATAACCCAGGTCGAATTCGCTCATGAACCAGGGAAACAGCGGGGGCAACATTAAATGGAAGAAATGCGAGGTGCCATGGGCGAAGCCGACCAGCGAAATGACGGTGGCATCAGTTCGAAAATTTGCCGGTGAAACGGTATCTGGCGTGATCAGGGACATGCGCCAGTTTACCGGAGCGCGGATACTTGCAATGTCCGGATGATGGTCGGGAAACCAGTCCCCTTCAGGCGCCGCAAGAAGTCGCCGTTGCCACGCGCGCCGAGTGCACTGAATCCCCTTGACTCCAACCCGCGTTTGGCGTTGAATTTCCGTTCAATTGTGGCTGCCGGAGGCCCTCGGCAGTAACGTATTGTCAGGTGCACAAACATGTCATGAGACTGTCTTTGTCGTCAGGCAGTCTGGCGATTTATTCCCGGCCGGTTGTACGCGAAAGGCGGGAATTCCAGCCAGCCCATCGATTGCGAATAACAAAGGAGACGAAACCATGAACGCTCTTCGTAGCGCCCTGTTCATCCTGGCAGCCGGCATAACCGCCGGCGTGGCCACCACTGCGAGTGCCATCGACAACAGCTCAATCGGTAAGCCTGAATTCAGGGAACACAAAGCGACCTATGGGCTCGTGTACCGGTTACCCAAGGACGTGATAGATATTCTCGACAACAAGATCTATCCTCCCCTGCGCGAGCGGCTGATCGCACTGGGACTGGGGGATGAAGCCCGCACCTTCAATCTGCAGCACGTGACGGTCATGCATCTGCACAACGCTGATCCATCGACCCCGGCGAAGATGCTCAAGGCGCTGCCCAAGGTGCCGCCGGTGCTGAATTTGACGTTGAAAAACTTCTACAACACCGAGGCCGCCAAGGGCGCGGGGGCGCCATGGTGGTTCGACCTCGGCGTGGAGAAAAACGGGCAAGGCTATACGGAGATGATGTCCTTCAATACCGTGGCCACCGCCGCGCTGACGCCGTTGCGAGACGGCCCGTTGCCGCGTTGCACCGGGCCGGTTTACGCCAACATGAGCGATGCCGCCAAGGAACTGACGCGCACCGTTGGCGTGAGCGGCGTCAATGTCATCAAGGACGGCAAGGAGACTGCCTCCCACAATCCGCACAATACCTTGATGTACAGCATGACCCGCTACGATGAGCGCTTGCAGGCCGCGATGAAAGTCGTCGCCGACGAGATGAACAAAGTCCTCCCCGACGGAATCACGACGCAGTTCAAGGATGTCTCCATTGTCGAAATCGGTTTCATGGGTAATGTGTTGCGCGAGTTCTATCGCATCAATCTCGCCGACGGCACCGCGTTCGATACCACCAGCGGCAAAATGGTCAAGTTCGGCAAGTAATCGATTTTCGAGCCGTCAAATCGCGGGGTTGGCCAGAAATGACCGCAGCCCAATTTCGTCAAGAAGGCCGTCAACATGGCCCTGCGCGCGATCGGCAAGCGCAACCGCGCGCTCAACGCCGCCGCCCTCGCCGTCGCGCGGCGCATGGCGGACTCGATGAATGCCGCCGCGCAATGGGTAGGCGGTGATGCGTTGCGCGAACTGGCGAGCCCTTCCGTCATCCGCAGGCTTGTGCGGTAGGACCTGTCGCTGAATACCATCCTCCACGGCACCTGATCGATCGGTATCGGCGAAATTGTCCGCGGATGGTATTGTCGTCGCGCGGCCGGGGCACGGGGCACGCGAGGCCGGCAAAAGTCCGTCGATTTGAATACGAGAAGGAAAGCCTGCATGAACGCGATATCGTGGTACTCACGTTTTGCCAAATCCGCGGCGCGCATTTGTGGCCGGCCACGGATGTTCGCCTTTGCCGTCGGCATCATTGCCATCTGGATCATCACCGGGCCGGTTTTCGGTTTCAGCGACACCTGGCAACTGGTCATCAATACCGGCACCACGATCGTCACCTTCCTGATGGTGTTCCTGATCCAGAATACGCAAAATCGCGACACGGAGGCCATCCAGGTGAAACTCGATGAACTGATCCGCGCCACGCAGGGGGCGCACAATGCCCTCCTCGACCTGGAAGAACTCGACGCCGAAGCCCTCGATGCCTTTCGCGCCCGTTACCAGGCATTGGCCGGCGCGGCGAGAGCAGACTTGATGGGTGGATTCAACGACACCGGAACGCCGGACGCATGAACCGGACAACGAACCGACTTGCGTGCACCGCCCGGTGCGAATCCTTGCGTGTCTGCCGTCAATGCTGAATTCGATCGCGCCGGTCCCGCTTCATATCCGGCCGCTGGTGACCGGCGACCAGGCGTTGCTCTGGGATTTCCTTCACGTCGCACTCTGGGATCCGCCGCCGGCGGCACTGCGGCCGCGCG
>JBDTSU010000490.1:0-2880 GCA_039930965.1 Betaproteobacteria bacterium | reverse complement strand
AGATCCTGCGCAACTGGCCGCTCAAGGCCGGCATCATCGTCGTCACCGACGGCGAACGCATCCTCGGCCTCGGTGACCAGGGCGCCAACGGCATGGGCATCCCGGTCGGCAAGCTCTCCCTGTACACCGCCTGCGCCGGCATCAATCCCGCGATTTGCCTGCCGATCGCGCTCGACATGGGCACCAACAATGAAACCCTGCTGGCCGATCCCTTTTATGTGGGTCTGCGCCGCCACCGCGTCACCGGCGCTGCCTACGACGAACTGATCGAGGAATTCATCACCGCGGCCAACGAAGTGTTCCCGGACGTGATCATCCAGTTCGAGGATTTCGCCAATCACAATGCCTTCCGCCTGCTGCAGAAGTATCGTGACCGTATCTGCACCTTTAACGACGACATCCAGGGCACCGCAGCCGTTGCCGTGGCCGGCGTGCTGTCGGCGTTGCGCATCAAGGGCACCAAACTCGCCGATGAAAAACTGCTGTTCCTCGGCGCCGGCGAGGCCGCCACCGGCATCGCCGACCTGATCGTCGCGGCGCTGGTCGCCTCGGGCATGAACGCGGCCGACGCGCGCAAACGCTGCTGGCTGGTCGATTCGAAGGGGCTGGTGGTGAAATCGCGCGACGGGCTGCCACCGCAGAAGCTGCCGTACGCGCACGACCATGCGCCGATCGGCGATTTCCTCACCGCCGTGAAGACTTTGCGACCCACCGGCATCATCGGCGTGGCCGCCGTCGGCGGTACCTTTACGCCGGAAGTGCTGCGCGCCATGACCGACTGCAACGTCAAGCCGATCATCTTCGCCTTGTCCAATCCGCACTCCAAGGCCGAATGCACCGCCGAGCAAGCCTATACCGCCACCGATGGCCGGGCCCTGTTCGCCTGCGGCAGCCCGTACGCGCCGGTGCCGGTGGGCGGCAAGACGCTGGTGCCGCGCCAGGGCAACAACTCGTACATCTTCCCGGGTGTCGGGCTCGGTGCGATTGCCTGCGGCGCCACGCGCATCATCGACGAGATGTTCCTCGCCGCGGCCAACACACTGGCCGCGCAGGTGACCCAGGCCGACCTGGACCAGGGCAGCCTCTACCCGCCGCTGGCGAATATTCGCGAAGTGTCCACGCAGATCGCGGCCGCCGTCGCCGAGGTGGCCTACCAGCGCGGCCTCGCCGCCAAGTCGCGGCCGGCCAATGTGCTCGAATACGTCAGGGAACAGATGTACGATCCGCATTACTAGGTCGTTTGCTGAGATTCGCAGTTCCATTCACGGCGGACGTCTGCGCGGGGCACTTCCCTCTTTTTTAAAGGGAGAAGTGCCCCTTTTCGGTCACGCATGGAACCTGGGGCAAACGCAATGCAGATTCGCGGCGCGCGCGACAACGAGGCTGCCGAACTTTCCGAGCTGGTGATTGCGTCCAAACGGCACCGGGGCTACGTGGCCGCACAGATGGAAGCATGGCGCGCCGACCTGACGATCACGGCAGAAATGCTCACCGCCAATCCGGCCTTCGTCGCTGAGCTTGAAGATCGCGTTGCCGGATTCTATGCAATGGTTTCCGCGCATGGAGAATGGGAACTCGTGCACTGCTGGGTCCTGCCCGAATTCATGAACCGGGGCGTGGGGCGGGCGATGCTGGCCCACGCCCGCGACCTGGCCGCGACCGCCGGTGCCGCGTTCATCGCGATCGATTCAGACCCGAATGCGGAGCCGTTCTACCTGGCATGCGGTGCGACGCGCACCGGCGTCAAGGCCGCGCCGATTGCCGGGCAACCTGATCGTGTCCGCCCGCAACTGGTTCTGCCGGTTGCATAATCCGGCATTGCCGGCAAGTCCGCTGCCCGTCAACCGGCATTTTTCGCGTTACTGCGGTGTGCGCGCGAAAAATGCGGGTTATGCTGCGCGGGTTGCAGGCTGAAGACAATTGCCCTGATGCAGCAATGGCGCCCACGAAGCGCAATTGCGCGATCCCTACGCAGACTCGTTCACCCATAACCGAGAGACCGACAAATGGCCAGTATTCCCGTCACCACCCCGGAACCCTTCATTTCGGCGGACACTCACCTCGCCGAATTCAGCCTGCGCGCGGTCGTGCTCGGCATCCTGCTCGGCATGATATTCGGCGCCTCGTCGTTGTACCTGGTGTTGAAGGTGGGCCTGACGGTGAGCGCGTCGATTCCGGTCGCGGTCATCGCCATCACGCTGTTCCGGCTGTTTGCGAAAGCCGGTGGACGCGATTCCACCATTCTCGAAAACAACATCGTCCAGACTGCGGGTTCCGCGGGTGAATCGATCGCGTTCGGGCTGGGCGTGACCATGCCGGCCATCCTGATCCTCGGCTTCGATCTGGAGATCGCGCGCGTCATGCTGGTGGGCGTGCTGGGCGGACTGCTCGGCATCCTGATGATGATTCCGCTGCGTCGCACGCTGATCGTGGCGCAGCACGACAAGCTCAAGTACCCGGAAGGCACCGCCTGCGCCGAGGTGTTGAAGGCGGCCGAATTGTCCAAGCGCTCGGAGGCCGCAATCGTTGCGGGTGCCGCGTCCGGCGACCGGTCCGCCAACGCCAGCCGCGCCGGCGTCATCTTCACCGGCTTCGGCATCGGCCTTGCGTACAAGGCGCTCAATGTCGCCTTCAAGGGCTGGAAGGATGTGCCGGAGAAAGTCTTCGGCGCGCCGCTGAAAGGGGGGTCGCTGGGCTGCGAAATTTCTCCCGAGTTGCTCGGTGTGGGCTACATCATCGGACCGCGCATCGCCGCGCTCATGTGCGCGGGCGGCGTGATGGCCTACCTGCTGCTGATCCCGCTCATCAAGTTCTTTGGCGACGCGCTGGCGGTGCCGCTGGCGCCCGGGGCGAAGCTGATTCACGACATGAGTCCCAACG
>JBDTSU010000489.1:0-2886 GCA_039930965.1 Betaproteobacteria bacterium | reverse complement strand
TGCCGCCGAACGTGTTGTAATGCTCGTAGCGGCCGGTGACGCCCATGCTGAGCGCGTCCGTAATGTCCGCTTCTGCGCCGGCGTAGACGCCCCAGTTGCTTTGGCTCCAATGGCCTGCGGATACCGGGCTGGTGCCGCCATAGCCGCTCGCGCCCGGGGATCGCGGGCCGATGACGCACGACGCCGGGACCGGGTTTGCAGTGGCGCTGAACGTCGGGCAGGCTGCCAGGGTGTACGGGGTCGGGCTGTAGACCCCTGGGGCAGTCTGATCGAATAGAGGTTGCGATAATGCATAGGGACCCGGAGCATAGGATTGCACGTCGCCCGCCGACTGACCGTAGGTCTCCTTCCGATATTCGGCGCCCCAAGACAGTGTGAGCGGGCTGAATAGGCCAGCATTCACCGGGTAGGTCATGTCGAGATTGGCGTTCGCTTCCTTCTGGCTCAGCGTGCCAAATTCGAAGCTGGTCTGCGACTGCGGACCAAAGCTAGCGTTGAGCGAGTTGGACATCGACAAGGTGAGCGTATTCTTGGCGAGCGTGCCCGACAGGTCCCAAGTCAGCCCGCCGCCAAGTTCGCCTTTCCAGCCGGCCGTTCCCCAGCGCTCCTTGGTGATGCCGACAAAGCGCGGCGTAAAGCCGGCTGGGTATAGGGACGTGAACAGGAAGGTGTTGGCATCCCGTACAAAGCCGCCGGCGGGGCAGGTCAAATTAGCCGCCGGGCACGGCGTCAGATAGAAGGGGGCAGAGAAGGCACCGTTGGCGCCGAGCCTGTGGCCCATACCGGTCACATCGAACGTCCGAGGGTCACTGGCTAGCGCAGTTATCGGCGGGCGGTAATTGAAGCTCTGGTTCGCCTTGCTGTAGGCGCCGAGCCCCGTCACGTAGATCTGGCTGTTATCGGTGATATCAACACCGGCGTTGACCATGCCTTTCCAACCGTGCACCGGCGAAGAACCCCAAATTTGCACCGGCAGCGGGTAATTGGGCAATTGGCCGGCGAGCCCCGGATTATCCTGAGCGAAGATGGCTGCAATCGGCCGGGTCTCGCCCGTGCTGGTGCCGTCATCTTTGTAATATTCGCCGGCCACGTCGATGAAGCCGGTGGCCCCGAAGCCGACCCCGACATTAGCCGCGATCTGGCGGCTCCTGCCGCTATCGAGCCTGGTGCTGCCATGGTCGTAATACTGGCCGTAGCGGGCTTGCACGTCGATGACGTTACGGTCGTTGCGCATGCCGAAGTTCATCACTCCCGCGATTGCATCCGAGCCGTACTGCGCCGTTGCGCCGTCGCGCAGCACCTGAAGATTCTTGATCGCAATGGACGGAATCGCCGAAATGTCGGCGCCTTGCGAGCCGAACGAAAGGCCAGTGTCGCCGCCGGTATAGACCTGGACCAGCGCCGATCGGTTGAAACGCTTGCCATTGATCTGAACCAGCATTTCGTCGGCCGGCAAGCCGCGCAGCGATGGCGCGCGAACGAAAGTGGAAGCATCCGAAATCGAGTTCTGGCCGACGAAAAACGATGGCACGATATTCTTGATCGTGTCGAGGACGTTCGCGGCCGGCTGGCTGGTCAGCTCCGCCGAGCTGATGACGTCAATCGGCGAGGCGGAAGTGGTGACCGTGCGGTCGGTCCGACGCGTGCCGGTGACGACGATCTCGTCCGTGGATGGCGGCGCGGGCTGCGCGTTAGCTGCTTGCGCGGCGTCCTGTGCCGGCGTTTGCGCAAAAGACGGCGAGGCAAACGAAGCCGCGGCCGTACCGAGCAGCAGAATGGATCTAATGCGCATATCGAAAGCTCCCCCAAGCGTGACGCGTAACTGTCACAATATGACGAACAAGCACATGTTAGGGAAGGGAGCGCGGGGGTCTTTTGTTCCGCCAATCTGTTATTGATAAAACCGTTTGTTTTTAAATGGTTAGATACAGCTAGAAGATTCTGCTCGGCTCGGACGGCAGTTGGCGTGCGGCCGAGTGTGGCCCTGAATCCACGGTTCATGTGGCTCTGATCGCAAAAGCCTGCGGCAAGTGCGACTTCGGCTGCCGGCAGGTTGGAGGCACGCAGCAAGGCGACAGCGCGTTCAACGCGCTTGCGGCGTGCAGTTTCTTGAACGCCCTCGCCGGTGGCCGCTCGATAGGCTCGGGCAAGCCAGGCCGGATGCAGGTCTAGGGCCCGCGCCATATCGATGGTGGAAGTCGCCGGGCTGCTCGCCAACGCGCCGGTCATGCGTTCGACCCAAGCCGGAAAAAGGCTTGCCGTGGTGTGAAATGCGAGATGCAGGAATTGCGCTGTCGCGCGCCCGATCCGCTCTTCGGATATGCCCGGCTGGGTCAGCGTTTGGGCCAATCGCCGCCCGCCCAGCGCGACTTCACCCCCCGACCAGACGCGGGACTGATCTAGCCGCACATCAAGTCCTCCCCGCAGAAGTGCAGCTCAACAAGCCGACGGACGGGCAACTGCGCGAAATAGCGCGCGGACTCGACCCGTTGGCGAAGGTGCAGCCCGCTAGGTCGGATTGAACGGCAGCAAGTTGCGAAGACCGTGGAGATCCTGTGTCTGCGGGAGGTTGATGCCAGCATTGCCGAGAAACAAATGACGGACAATTTCCGCTTGTTGCTCAAGGCCGTAGCGGTCGAAAGGCTGGCCCTCCCTGATTACATAGCGGTAGCGGCAGAAGGGGTGGCGCATCAGGGGCAGATAGAAATGCCCGCGAGTCTGGGTCTGCCAGACGTGGGTCATCTCGTGGATAAACAGGCCCTGGAGATTGAGTGGTTCGACAGCAAAGTCTTCGGACCACAAGTCCCCGTGCGGGTGAAAATGAATGTTTCCGGTCGGCGCCATCGCCGCGTTGCGGGGCTGGAATGGCCACCATTTTTGATTGAC
>JBDTSU010000488.1:0-2890 GCA_039930965.1 Betaproteobacteria bacterium | reverse complement strand
TTCGACGATCCGCAGGCGGAACGGCATTCCCCCTGGCCGGGCGCCTATCCGCGCAGCGAGGCGGCCAGCATTTTCTACAGCCTGGCCATGCCCTGGGCGCATCCGGCATTCCGCCAATATGCGCGCACCAAACTGGCCAATATGCAGTTCACATCGGAACTCGCGCGCCGGCTCGCCGGCACCGGCGTCACCGCCAACGCGCTGCATCCCGGCATGGTGGCCAGTGAATTCTCGGCGGGCAACGGCACCTATGGATGGTTCATGCGGCGCTTCCTGAGCGTGCGCGGCATCAATGTGAAAGCGGGCGCGGCGACGTCAATCCATGTCGCCACGTCTCCTGAACTTGAGCGGGTCACCGGTCGTTACTTTGTCAATCAGCAGCCCGCGCCGTGTTCGGCTGACGCGCAGGATCTGGCGGCGGCGGGTAAGCTGTGGCAACTCAGTGAACAACTGACGAGTCGCGTGGCAACAACCTGTTAAGTATTACAGAGCTGCGTGACGCTTGCAGGTAGCCTGCCGGTGTCCGATCTTGTGGCTCCCTCCCCTGTGAAGGGGAGGGTTGGGGTGGGGTCGGCGGTCGAAAAAAGTGCAACGTTCCGTAACCACACCCCCATCCCAACCTTCCCCCGCGATTGTGGGGGAAGGAGTGTCGCGCGGTTGGACTGACGGTGTATCGCCGCGTATCACGTATCGCGTATTGCGCAGTAGGCGCGGCTTGTCTATCTCACAGTTTCGCAATGCTCAATAGGCTGCATTCGCGCCGGCCTATCGTGCCAGCAACGCCAGAAACTCGTCCGAGTCAAATCCGTTCTTCATGCGATAGGTCTGGTCGCCGCGGCTGACCAGCAGAAACGGCGTGCCGGTCCCGCCCAGTTCGCGGAATTCAGTCTCGCAGCGGGTGTCGACGCTCATGTTGCATTCGGTGAAGGCAAAGCCATAGCGGTTCAGCCAGTTCTTGGCCTGCGTGCAGTACCCGCACTCGGTGGTCGAGTACATCACCACATCGCCCGGGCCCACGCTACGGACCAATGTGCTCATGCCGGTATCTGCCTTGCCGGCGGAGACGGTGACGATATCCGTAACGCGGACCGCTTTGTTACGGCTGGCGTGCAGGAGCATGCCGACCACCGCCGCGAACAGGACGAACCCGATCAGCGCACCCCAGGGAATTTGGCGGTCTTCGGCGCCGGACGGCGGGCGACCGCTGTTTGGCGTGGTCGCGATTGGCCGCAGTGCCGCCGCAGCCTTGACATAGGCGACGCCGCAGGCGGGGCATTGCCAGTCCGGCACGGTAGCGTTCGATGGCCTTACGTGGCGGCATTTTGGACAGGTGAGGGGCATTACCGGGTTTTCCTCGGCGACGAGTGTCGCGACATGAGATTCGCCACACCCGTTTCACCGGGCGAGGCGGCTTGTGCAGATGGTCAATCCCTGCGCCGGCGGCATGCGCCACCGCAAGGTGCCGGCATATTCTCCCTCAAGCCTTCTGCGGCCGCTGCACTTTTTCATAGGCGGCCAGCAGGCGCCGGTGCATGTTGCTGCCTTCCATGTTGGCGCCCAGCGTGTTGAGGCCGAAGAACTGTTGTTGACGATCGACCAGCGCGCGCGCCTGCCGCAGCGTGTCCGCGCCGAACAGCAGCCGCAAATTGTCATCGAACCGGTTCGTGTCCTCGAGTTGCAGCAGGTTTTCGATACAGCGATAGACGCGCGCACGTTCTTCACCCAGTTGCCCGAACTGGCTGATCCACGCGCAACCTTCCAGCGCGGCATCGGCGTCGCCGGCGGCCAGGCCCAGCAGCGCCTTAAGTTCGCCCACGCGCAAGTCCACCCACGCGGTGCCGGCATCGGCAGCGAGGCCGATCAGGGTGGTGACCGGCAGGTTCTCGGCCAGGTCCAGTTCCGCAAACAGCGCCAGCAATGCCGCGCATTCGTCCCGGCTCAGTTCGGGCAGGCGCAGGATCGCCGGGCGCACCAGGTTGCCGACGGTGTTGTTCTCCCACTGCAGTTCTTCGATCGGATAGATTTCGGACATACCGGGTACAAAGATGCGGCAGGCATAGACGCCGAGGTGGGTGAAATCGGCGAGATAGATGTCGTGCCCGGCGGCGTGAATGCGCCTGACCGACCAATCGTAATCTTCCTGTGTGGTGGTGCCGAAATTCCAGTCGACGAACGGGAAGTCGGGCGTGTCGCGCAGGAATTGCCAGCTGATGACGCCGCTGGAATCGACGAAATGGATTTCCAGGTTCTGCGCGTCGGCGATTTCATCCATGTCGAATCCGGCCGCCGGGAAATCCCCCAGCGAATCGAGCGCGCGGCCCTGCAGCAGTTCGGTCAGCGCGCGCTCCAGCGCGACCTCGAAACGCGGGTGTGCGCCGAAGCTGGCGAAGATGCCCTGGTCCTTCGGGTGCAGCAGCGTCACGTTCATGACCGGATACTCGCCGCCGAGCGAAGCATCCTTGACGAGAATGCCGAAGCCGGCCGCGCGCAGGCCGCGAATGCCGGCGGCGATGCGCGGAAAGCGATTGATGACCGCCTCCGGCACGTCGGGCAGGCAGAGGCCGTCGCGGATGATGCGGAACTTGATGTCGCGCTCGAAGATCTCGGACAGCGCCTGGGTGCGTGCTTCCATCAGCGTGTTGCCGGCCGACATGCCGTTGCTGACATAGAGGTTGCCGATCAGGTTGACCGGGAACAGGGCGGTCGCACCGTCGCGCAGGCGCGTGTACGGGATAGCGCAAATGCCGCGCGCGGCGTTGCCGGAATTGAGGTCGACCAGTTGCTCGGCGCGTACCGCTTTGTCCGGGTTGTAGAACGCCTGCAACTCGGGCGTGAGCAGTCCTTTCGGCCAGGCCTTTGCCTTGCCATTTTCTTTTCCCTTCGACTTTCC
>JBDTSU010000487.1:0-2895 GCA_039930965.1 Betaproteobacteria bacterium | reverse complement strand
TCCTCGTTTGCCATTCAACCGCACATCGATCCGCTGAACACATCGCGCATTTGACGCTTCGCAATATTCCCACGCCACATTCTCGGTTATGCTTTTCACATGATCGGATTCGCTCGCCGCTTTTCTATCCACCGCCTGCAGTTTGCATGCGCGCTGCTGTCACTATGCGTCCTGCTGGCGGTCCAGCCGGTAGCGGCGGATCCAGCTCCGCCGCCCGTCACCGCGCTGCCGACCTTTGCCGCGCTTGAGGCCGCCGGCGCCATCGTCGGCAAGATCAGCATCACGCCGAACAATATTTTCGATCTCACCGACGAGGCCGAGAATAATTTCCTGTATCGGTGGGTGAATCGCCTGCATGTGCCTACCCGGCCAGCGGTGATCGAGAAAGTACTGCTGTTCAAGAGCGGTCAGCGCGTATCGCGGCAGCGGATTGAGGAAACCGAACGGCTGTTGCGGGCATCGAGCATCCGTTATGAGGTCGAGATCAAGCCGGTTGCCTACCGGGACGGCATCGTCGATATCGACGTCTCGACACGCGATTCCTGGTCGTTCGATTTCACCGGCAATTTCTCGCGCTCCGGCGGCAGCAACAAGACCGCCTTCGGACTCAAGGAGCGAAACCTGTTGGGTACCGGCATCGGCCTGGGTTTTTCGCACACATCCGACCTCGATCGCAAAGGCTCGGAATTCGATATCACCTATCCCCAGGCGTTCGACGGCTGGACCGCCATCAGCTACGAGCGCGGCCGGTACAACGACGGCCGCCGCACCGCGCTGACCATCGACCGTCCGTTCTATTCGCTGGATACTCGTTACGCGGCACGCGCCGCATGGCGCGATGACGACCGTATCGAATCGATCTACAACACCGGCGAAATTGTCAGCGAGTATCGTCACCGGCTCAAGGCCGCGGAAGTGTCTGCCGGCTGGTCGCCTGGGCTCATCAATGGCTGGACGCAGCGTTATACCATCGGTTCACTGGTGCAGGACCATGCCTATCGCATCGAGCCTGGCCACATTACACCCAGCCCCCTGCCGGTTAGCAACAACCAGCGCGCGGTTTTCCTGCGCCATGAACTGGTCGAGGATGCATTCATGAAGGTGAAGAATTACAACCTGATCGAACGCGCCGAATTCCTGGTGGTGGGCTTCAACTCGCGGGTGCAGCTGTCGAGGTCGCTGGCGGCGATGGGGTCCACGCGATCGGACTGGCTATTCAACGCCGCCGTCAGCGACGGATATGTGTTTTCGTCGAGCCGGATTCTCCAGGCCGGTGCGGCCGTCGAGCGGCGCATCGCCAGCACCGGCCAGCCGATGACACAGGCCGGCGCGTGGTTCAAGTATTACGCGCCGCAGGCCGCGCGCTCATTGCTGTACGCATCGTTAGCGGTCGACCGCGTCAGCGGTGGCGGCATCGCCGATCAGTTGCTGATCGGCGGGACATACGGTCTGCGCGGCTACCCGTCGCGCTATCAGGCCGGCGAACAGCGCATGTTTCTGACCGTCGAAAAGCGCGCTTTCACCTCCTGGTATCCGTTCCGGCTGGTGCGCATCGGCGGCGCTATTTTCTTTGATGCCGGCCGGGCCTGGGGCGGGCCAAACCAGAACGCAATCAACGGCGGCACGCTCGCCGATGTCGGCGTGGGCTTGCGCATCATGATGGACCGGGCCGCCTTCGCCAACGTCCTTCACGCCGACATCGCCGCGCCATTGAAACGCGAGCCGGGCATCAAGCCTATCCAGTTCCTGGTGAAGACGGAATTCTCGTTTTGAGCCTGGCGTCGCGTTGAGATTCTCATCAACCTTCGGCGCCCGCCAATTGCGGTTTCCGCGATAACATGCAAGCCCCATGAAACTCTCCGTCCTCGACCAATCCCCCGCCGCGTTCGGCACCAGCCAGCACCTGGCGATCCAGGAGAGCCTGGCGCTGGCGCGCCACTGCGATCAGCTCGGCTATCACCGCTACTGGGTGTCGGAACATCACAACAGCGACAGCATTGTCGGCACCGCGCCGGAAATACTGATGGCGGCCGTCGCGGCCACGACGTCGCGCATCCGCGTCGGCAGTGCCGGCGTGATGCTTCCGCACTATTCGGCACTGAAGGTGGCCGAGCAGTTTCGCGTGCTGGAAGGCATCGCTCCCGGCGGCATTGACCTCGGCGTCGGGCGGGCACCGGGCTCGGACCGGCAGACCGCCTTTGCGCTCAACCCGCACCAGAACGCGGCCGAGGAATTTCCGCAGCAGGTGCTGGACCTGCAGGCGTGGGTATCGGGCCTGCCGCTCGAGGCGGGACATGCATTCGCCGACATCAAGGCGCATCCGCTGGGACCGACCAGTCCCGAGTTATGGATTCTCGGCAGCTCCGACTACGGCGCGCAACTGGCGGCGCACTTCGGCCTGCCCTACGCTTACGCTTACTTTTTTACCGAGGGCCGCGGCACCGAACAGGCACTCGAACTCTATCGCCGCCTCTATCGCCCCAGCGCGCGCTATCCGTTGCCGCGGGCGACCATTTGCGTCTGGGCGCTGGCGGCGGACACCGAGGCACGCGCGCGGCGCCTGCTGATGACGCGCGAGCACTGGCGGGTGGGTTTCGAGAAGGGGCTGCGCACGCCGCTGGTGTCGCCGGAAACAGCGGACGCGGCGTTCGCCGGCTATACCGATACCGAGCGCGCCACCATTGAATCGCTGCGCAATAAAGCGATCGTCGGTACGTCCACGCAGGTGGGTGCGCGGTTGCGCGACCTGGCGGCAAGATTCGCGCTCGACGAAATCGTCATCAACACCTGGACCCACGATCCCGCCGACCGGCATCGGTCATATGAATTGCTGGCGGCGGAATTTGCGCTGGAAAGCAGCAAGTAGGTCGGGTTAGGCGCAGCCGTAACCCGACA
>JBDTSU010000486.1:0-2898 GCA_039930965.1 Betaproteobacteria bacterium | reverse complement strand
TGTTGCTTTATCGTCAACTGGTGTGCCAGCCAAACTGCTGCGGCTTGCGCCCGGCGGCGTGGTGCAGTTGCACGTTAACCAGCGCCGGTCCCTTGAACGCCATTGCGCCATCGAGTGCGGCTTTCAGGTCCTTAGGGTCGGTGACGAAGTAGCCCTTGCCGCCAAACGCTTCCATCACCTTGTCGTAGCGCGCGCCGACGGTCAGAAGGTTCGGTGCTCCGTCCAGCGGGTTGTCGGGGAGTGCCGCAGCGCCACTGCCGATACCCCCATTGTTCAGTACCACGATCTTCACCGGCATCTTGTAGCGGCACACGGTTTCCATTTCCATGCCGGAGAAACCGATCGCCGAGTCGCCGGAAACCGAAACGATCGGCCGGTCCGGATGTACCGCCGCAGCGGCCAGCACGAAACCCATGCCCACGCCCATGGTGCCGAAACTGCCGGCATCCAGACGCGTGCGCGGGCTATTGTTCGGCATCTGGGTGCGGCCGATATCCATCGTGTTCGCGCCCTCGCCGATGATGATCGCGTTCTTCGGGATCCAGGGACTGATGTCGCGGAACGCGCGATAGTAATTGGTCGGCGCCGACTCGTCGTCGATCATCGACTGGATCTGTTTCGCATTCGCCGCGGATTTCTCGGCAATGGCGCTATGCCACTCCGCATCCTTCGGATAGAACCACTCGATGCCTTCCAGCGCCCGGTTCATCTGACCGACGATCGCCTTCCCATCGCCGACCAGCGCCACCTCGGCCGGGACGTTCTGGCTGATCGCTTCCGGCGAGATATCGAGTTGCACGATGCGCACGTTCTTGTTGAAGCGCGGCGGCAGGCCGAAATGCATGATCCAGTTGAGCCGCGCGCCCATCAACACGATCACATCGGCTTCCTGCAGCGCATGGCTGCGCGCCGCGCCCACCGACAGCGGATGGCTGTCGTCCATCACGCCCTTACCCATCGGCGACGCGAGGAACGGCACGCCGGTGCGCTCGATAAAGGCACGCACTTCTTCCTCGGCGCCTGACCAGGCCATGCCCTTGCCGATGATCACCAGCGGCCGTTTCGCGGACCGCAGAACGTTGATCGCCTGATCAATGTATTCCTGCGGTGCGGCGATGCGTGGCGGATCCGCACAACGACCGGGAACCTGCAGGGTGTCTTCCTCCGCCTCGCCCAGAATGATGTCGTCAGGCATGTCGAGATAGCAGGCGCCGGGGCGGCCATAGATGGAATTGCGCACGGCCATTTCGACATAGAAGGGAATGCGACGGGGACTTTCTATCGCATGGGCGAACTTGCAAAACGGTGTGGCGATCAGCACCTGGCGCTCTTCCTGGAATGCGCCCATGCCGTTTTGTTTCACCGGCGAAGCGCCACCGATCAGGATCATCGGCCAGCAGTTTTCCTTCGCGTTGGAGAGGCCGGAAAGGCCATGCACTACACCCGGACCTGAAACCACGAGAGCAGCGCCGGGCCGGCCTGTCATGTAGCCTACGGCCCCGGCGGCATAGGATGCCGCCTGCTCGTTGCGGCAGCCATAGAATTTGATGCCTGCTTTCTGCGCGCCGCGCGCAATCGGGTGTACCGGAAAGCCCACGATGCCAAACATGTAATCAACGCCCTGTTCTTTCAAGGCACGCGCCATGATTTCGCCGCCATTTAGTTTTGCCATAGTATTCGAGACATGTCGTGGATACCGACGGTCTGCTCCTCCGTGTGTGAGAGTCTGGTGGGGTATGCCTGAAAATTGTGAATGACAGAGCACGGTGTATTCCTGATTCTTCTTCCGGAATCATCAACCTTTCGCAAGGCGTGAATACAGCGTAATTTAATATAGCGTATTTGCGTGGAAGAATCCAGCACCCGGCCCAATAGCTAATCCACCCGCGCGCCCGACGCCTTGACGATCCTGCCCCACTTCACAAGATCGTCGCGGACCCGCTTTGCGAGTTCTTCCGGCGTGCTGCTCATGACTTCCGCGCCTTGTACAGACAGGCGATCCCTGACATCCTGCATGCCGGACATCTTGCGCACTTCCTGATTGACACGGACGATGATCGGGCGCGGAGTTGCAGCCGGCGCGAACAAGCCATACCACACCACGACTTCAAAGCCCGGTATGCCGGACTCGGCCACCGTAGGCAGATCAGGCACCAGCGCCGAACGCTGCAACGAAGTAACCGCCAGCGGGCGCAAGCGGTTGGCTTTTACCATCGGCAGTACTGATGGCATGTTGGTGATAAACATCGATACTTGTCCGCTCACCAGATCGGTCACCGCAGGTCCGGTACCTTTGTAGGGCACATGCTGAATGTCGATACCCGCTGCCTGCTTGAACAATTCGCCGCCGAGGTGAGCCGACGAACCGCTGCCGGGTGAGGCGTAATGCAGTTGTCCCGGCCTGGCCTTGGCCAGGGCAATCAGTTCTTTCACCGATTTCGCTGCGATGGTGTTGCCCACCACCAGCATACTCGGCGTCGATGCCACCAGACTCACCGGCGCGAGGTCTTTCTCGGGGTCGAAGGGCAATTTTTTATGGAGGCTGGCGTTGATGCAAATGGTACTCACCGAGCCGATCATCATGGTGTGCCCATCCGGATTGGCTTTGGCCGCCAAATCGGTACCAATAATGCCGCTGGCACCGCCGCGATTATCAACCACAACCTGCACGCCGAACGCATCGGTAAGACGCTGCCCCACCATGCGCGCCATGATGTCGGTGCCACCGCCGGGCGGAAACGGCACGATCAATCGCAGGGGACGCGATGGAAACGTGTCGGCGGCGCACGCGCAAGTTGCAGCACACATCAGTAAAGCCGATGCACAAAGCGCACGCACGCTCAAACCCTCAAGGCTTCCGACCACCACGGATAGTCCGCGTCCTTTTTACTTTCCACA
>JBDTSU010000485.1:0-2898 GCA_039930965.1 Betaproteobacteria bacterium | reverse complement strand
CGCCTGGGCGACGCCGTCGCCGAGCGAACCGATGCCGATCTGCAATGTGCCGCCGTCCGGAACCATCGCGCTCGCCCACAGCGCGATGGCATAGTCCTGCAGGTCAACCTTCATATTCGGCGGGGCAAACAGGTCATGAGTGCTGGCCGGATCGTCGATGATGATGTCGAACAGGTCCGCGGCCACTTCCGCGTCATTGGGCATGAACGGCAATTTGCGATTGACCACGCCGATGGCAAGCGCGCCTTGCTCGGGCTGATTGCGATACAGGTTCAGCAGGTCGAGGGTCACGTCCGGATTGCTCGACAGTGAGTAGCGGGCGGCCGCACCCGATTCGTCGACGGCGATGGCCTGCGCCAGGACATTGACGCCATGCACGAACATGTCGCGGGCCACGTGCGAATAATTCGAATAGATGTAGTGCTGCTGCGCGACCGGATTGCCCAGATAGTCACCGGTCTTCATGAAGAATTCATACACCTCGATGTTGGGCGGCAGCCGGTCACGGCGCGAGTCGGTCACGTAGTCGAGGTCGGGATAGTCGCCGAATACACGCTCGACGAACGGGCCGAGAAAGCGCTGCTCGAGATCGCTGTGGCCGCGCGGTTTTTCAAAGGACAGCGCGGTGAGAATCTTCATGTGCAGCGCCGGAGATTCCTTGACCCGCCGGTAAAGCGCATTGACAAACGGGTTCGGCTTGCCTATGCCGAGCGGAATCGCCAGCACGATATGGCTACCGACATGGCCGATGAGCGCGTCGATGGCGGCGTCGATAGTCGGGAATCTGTTGGGCCGGGTCATATGCGTGGGGCGGAAGGCGACAGGGTCAGTCTAGCGGCCCCGTCGGCCATCGTGTTGACATCTCTCAAATTACCGGCAGCGGCCGGCCGCCAGATTGGGTTGTACGCCAAACTCAAGCACTGGCGCGGCGTGGCAGCCATAAATGCCTGAAGAGGCGCGCCAGTGCTGGAGTTTGCCGTGCAAATAGACGGGCCTGCACGTTTCGTTACACACAGTGATTCGTTCATGCGTTAAGTTCCCCGGCATCGTTCCATTGCAAGGGCCGACTCATGTACTTTCGCCGTGTCGTCTACTTGCTGTGCATTCATCTCGCCACACTGGCGCTGCCCACTCATGCCGCCGACTTTGAACTGGCGAAACTGGCCGATGGCGTCTATGCGGCCGTGCGCAGCGAGCCGCCGGGGCTCACCTTTGTGTCGAACAGCGTGTTCATCATCAATGACGACGATGTCGTCGTCGTCGACACCGGCGTCGGCCCGGCCACGGCGAGGGCGGCGATCGCGGCGCTGAAGGCATTGACGGCAAAGCCGGTAAGGTACGTGATCAATACCCATTGGCACGACGATCATATGTTGGGCAACGACGCCTATCGCGAGGCCTATCCCGGCGTGGAATTCATCGGCCATGCCAATGCGGCGGCGGAATTGATGTCGACAGGCGCCGCCAATCGCCGGCAGCTGCTTGAGCAGGGGCCCGCCTTTGCCGCGCAGATCCGCGATGCGATGGCGAAGAACGAAAACCTCGCGGGCAAGCCGATCAGCGGCGAAGAACGGCTGACGTACGCGAGCGATCTCGCCTGGGCCGAGCGTTACTTCCTGGAAGCGCCACGATTCAACGTGATCGCGCCGACGCTGACCTTTGCCGGGGAACTGACCCTGGTGCGTGATGGCCGCGTCATTACCGTCCGTCACCTCGGCCGCGCGCATACCGCCGCGGACATCATTGTTCATCTGCCCAGGGAGAATATCGTCATTGCCGGCGACCTGGTGGTGTGGCCGATCCCACTGTTTGGCAGCACGTCATTTCCGGTCGATTACATCGCGACACTGGAGGCGCTGCTGGCCATCAAGCCTGCGCTGCTGGTACCGGGCCACGGCCCGGTGATGCGCGACGATGGTTACGTCCGGCAAATGCTGGCGATACTGAAGTCGATTGAATCGCAGACGCGCTCGGCGGTCGCGCGCGGTGAGACCGCCGAGCAGGCGCGCAAGAGCGTGAACCTGGATGAACACCGCAAACTGCTTGCCGGCGACAGTGCCATGCGCCGCCTGCTGTTCGACAGCTACGTCGCGAACCCCGGGGTTAGCCGCGCCTATCTGCAACTCAGCGGAAAGCTGTAACGGGTCACTCCCGCAGCGATCCGGGCGCGTCGAAGAGCGGCCGAAGTCACGATCACGTGGCGCATGGGGAAGCAGTGCCCTCCGACACCGAATGCGGCACAATGCGCTTGCCGCTTTCCCTCCCGGAGGCAACATGCAAGATCGATTGTTCTCGTTCAATGCGGGTATTGCCGCCGCCGCATTGGTGGGCGTGTCGTTCGCGGTCCAGGCCGCTGAGGTTCGCTATTACCCGGTGCCCGCAGGGACTCATCCCCATGACGTCGCCGCCGCGCCCGACGGGTCGGTCTGGTACACGGCGCAGCGCACTGGCCATCTTGGCATCCTCGATCCGAAGACCGGCAAGACCGAACAGATCGCGCTGGGAAAGGATTCGTCACCGCATGGCGTGATCGCCGGACCGGACGGCGCGGCCTGGATCACCGACGGCGGGCAGAATGCCATTGTCCGCGTCGATCCGAAAATCCGGGCGGTGAAACTGTTTCCGCTGCCGGCCGGCACGGCGTATGCCAATCTCAATACAGCCGCTTTCGATGGCAAGGGGAAGCTCTGGTACACCGGACAGTCCGGCTACTACGGAAGCTTGGATCCCGCCAGTGGAGAAGTCAGGGTGTGGCGTGCGCCGAACGGCCGCGGACCCTACGGCATCGCGGCGACCCCGTCGGGCGATATCTACTACGCGTCATTGGCGGGCAACCATATCGGCCGCATCGATACCGCCACCGGCATCGCGACCATGATCGAGCCGCCGACCCGCAAC
>JBDTSU010000484.1:0-2899 GCA_039930965.1 Betaproteobacteria bacterium | reverse complement strand
CCATTTCCAGCCGAAGATCGACATGCGGACCTCGCGCATCATCGGCGCCGAGGCATTATTGCGCTGGCACCACCCTACCCGCGGCACCGTGAGCCCGGGAGAATTCATCCATCTCGCCGAGGAGACCGGCCTCGTGCACGAAATCGGCGATTGGGTGCTCGATGCCGCCTTTTCGCAGGCGCGGCGCTGGCATGAAGCGGGGTATTCCGATCTGCGGCTTGCCATCAATCTTGCCGCCGGGCAGTTCCGCGCGACCAATCTTGCGGAAAGAATCCAGGAGCGAATGTTGCGCGAGGGCTGCCGCCCGCAATCGATCGAAGTGGAGGTGACCGAGACCGGCATGCTGCGCGATCCGGAAGGCGTTGGCCGCACCCTGACCGCATTGCGGGAACTGGGCCTTCGGGTGGCCATTGACGACTTTGGCACCGGCTATTCGAGCTTGTCGCATCTGAAGCGTTTTCCGATCGACACCCTGAAAATAGACAAGACGTTTGTTGCGGATGTGCTGACCGATCGCGACGATACCGCCATCGTCTCCGCGGTGATTGCCCTGGCGCGCGCGCTGGACATGGAAGTCATTGCCGAGGGCGTGGAAACCGAAGCGCAACGCGCGATGCTGGCCGCACTCGGCTGCGATGCTTATCAGGGTTTCCTGTTTAGCCGCGCGCTTCCGGCTGCTGATTTTGAGGCGCTATTGCGACGGCATACCCGCAAGGTGGAATAGGACTGGCCCGCTCCGCGGCGCAAACAACAGCACCACGCCGGCTATCCTGGCCGCGATGAGCCGCTCGCGAACGCCGCTTTAAGATAGTAGAACATCGACCACACGGTAAGCACCGCCGCTATCCAGATCAAAATCCGCCCGGCAAGGCGGCAATCGATCACGCCAAACAGGGTACCGTCGAAGAGCAGAAATGGAATGGCCACCAATTGGGCCACGGTCTTGATTTTGCCGAGCATCGATACCGCCACGCTTTTTGCCTGGCCGATTTGCGCCATCCATTCGCGCAGCGCGGAAATGGTGATTTCGCGGCCAATGATGATCAGTGCGACGATGGCGTCGGTTCGCCCCAGTTCAACCAGCACAATGAGCGCCGCCGCGACCATCAGTTTGTCCGCGACCGGGTCGAGAAATGCGCCGAACGCCGACGTCTGATTCCACTTTCTCGCCAGATAGCCGTCAAACCAGTCGGTCACTGCCGCCGCGATGAAAATTCCAGTCGCAATGATGTTCGCCTGGAAGGTCGTCAGCCAGGCCTCGTCGATGTACAAAACCGCGACAAACAGTGGAATCGCGGCAATTCTCAACCAGGTGAGAATGTTGGGAATATTTAGCTTCACGCTGCTAGTTTACTTGGGAACACGTACATCCCGGCAGTCAATGCAGGGCGCTGTAGATTATTTCGGCCAGAGCCCGGCTGATGCCCTCGACCCGGGTAAGGTCGTCCACACTGGCAGACGTCACCCCTTGCAGGCCGCCGAACTGGGCGAGCAATGCCTTGCGGCGCTTGGGCCCGACACCGCCGATATCCTCGAGCCGCGAGGTATTGCGTTTCTTGGCACGCCGCGCACGATGGCCAGTGATGGCAAAACGATGTGCTTCATCGCGGATCTGCTGAATGAGATGAAATCCGGGATTGTCTTTCTCCAGGTGAAGTTCGCGCCGGCTGAGTCCCAAAATAAGTGTTTCCAGGCCCGGTTTGCGCTCTTCGCCCTTGGCGACGCCAATGAGCGGAATGTTGGCGAGCCCCAGTTCCGTCATCACTTCCTCGGCGACGCCCAACTGCCCTTTGCCGCCGTCAATCAGGATCAGGTCCGGCCAGGCCCGGGGCACATTTTCTTCTTCGGGCTGTTCGACGAGTTTCTGGTAGCGCCGGGTCAGCGCATCCCGCATCGCGGCGTAGTCATCTCCGGGAGTGATACCGGTAATGTTGAAGCGGCGATATTCGGAGGACTGCATGGCGCCGCGATCGAACACCACGCATGACGCGACAGTGGCTTCCCCCATGGTGTGACTGATGTCGAAACACTCAATGCGTTGCACCTGGTCCATGCCGAGAGCTTCATGCATCGCAGCGAGTTTTTTCTCCTGCGAGAACTTGTCCGCGAGGCGCTGTTCAATGGCAAAGCGCGCGTTCTTGACCGCCATGCCCATCCAGACCTTGCCCTCCCCGCTCGGATGGGTCACGACACGGACCTGGCGCGATGCCGTTTCCGAGAGGGTCTGTTCCCATTCGGTCTTGTCAAAATCGCCGTCCATCATGATTTGCGGGGGCGGGGTCTGCGCCGCGTAGTGCTGGTCGATGAAGGCATCGATCACGGTAAACAGGTCGGCATCGGCGGCATTGCCGGGAAAGTAGCTCTTGTCGCCCAGATGACGGCCACCGCGAATCATGACCAGGTTGACACACCATGTTCCCGATATTTCCAGTGCGGCGATCACGTCGACATTGCGCTCGCTGCCCGATTCGACAAACTGCTTGGTGAGAATCCGTTGCAACGTCCTGATCTGGTCCCGGTAGGTGGCCGCCCGTTCAAATTGCAGTTCAGCCGCCGCCGTCTCCATCTTGGCGTTCAGCGTCTCGACCACTTCGTTTTCCTTGCCCAGCAGGAACAATTCGGCGTGACGAATATCGCGCTCGTATTCCTGCGCGTCGATCAGCCCGACGCAGGGCGCCGAGCAGCGCCCGATCTGGTGCAGCAGGCAGGGACGCGAACGATGCGCGTAGACCGTGTCATCGCAGGTGCGCAGCTTGAAGATCTTCTGCAGGTGATTGATGGTGTCGCGCACCGCCCAGGCAGATGGAAACGGGCCGAAATAGCGGTTCGGCTTGACGTGGGCGCCGCGATAGAAACGGATCTGCGGAAAGGCGTGGTCGGTGACCAGGATGTAGGGATA
>JBDTSU010000483.1:0-2914 GCA_039930965.1 Betaproteobacteria bacterium | reverse complement strand
TCGGCTGCGCAGACATTGGCGGCCAGCATGCACTCCTCGATGAGCCGGTGCGCGTCGTTGCGAAGTGTCGGCACGATCTTTTCGATCTTGCCGACGTCGTCGAACATCATCACCGTTTCGGCGGTGTCGAAATCGATGGCGCCGCGCTTGGCGCGCGCGGCCAGCAGCACCTGGAACACCGCATCGAGCTGGCGCAGGTGGGGCAACAGGTTTTCCTCGATGCCGTGGTCGGTCTCAAACACATAGAGCGCCTTGGCCACGTTGGTGTAGGTCAGGCGCGCGGCGGAGTGAAACACCGCCTCCATGAACTGGTAGCGCTTGATTTCGCCGGCCGCCGAGATCGACATTTCACACACCAGCGCAAGGCGGTCGACGTCCGGCTTCAGGGAACACATCTCGTTGGACAGGGTCTCGGGCAGCATCGGGATCACCCGGCGCGGGAAGTAGACCGAATTGCCGCGATTGCGCGCTTCCAGGTCAAGCGCGTCGCCGGTTTTCACATAGTGCGAAACATCAGCGATCGCCACCAGCAGGCGAAAGCCCTTGCCCTGCTTCTCGCAGAACACCGCATCGTCGAAATCCCGGGCGGTCTCGCCGTCGATGGTCACAAACGGGTAATCGCGCAGATCCTGCCGCCCCTTGATGTCGGCCGCCGTGACCTTCTTCGGCACCTTCTTTTCCAGCGCCTCCACCTCGCGCGGCCAGACGTGCGGCAGATCATGCTTGCGCAACGCGATCTCGATTTCCATCCCGGGATCGGCATAGTTGCCCAGCACCTCGATGACGCGCGCGACCGGTTCGGAATTCTTGGCGGGCTGGGCGACAAGTTCCACCATGACCACTTGCCCGGGCTTCGCGCCGCCGTCAAAACCGGGCTCGACCAGGATGTCCTGGCTGATGCGCTTGTTCTCCGCCACCACGAACAGCACGTTATGCTCGGTGAACAGGCGACCCACCACCTTGCTGTTCTTGCGCTCCAGCACTTCGACGATCGACGCCTCGCGGCGGCCGCGGCGATCGATGCCGACGGCGCGCACCATGGCGCGATCGCCGTCGAGCACCTTCTGCATCTGCTTCGGGCCGAGGAACAGGTCGTCCGAGCCATCATCGGGAATCAGGAAACCAAAACCGTCGGGGTGGCCCTGCACGCGTCCGGGTATCAGATCGAGCTTTTCCACCAGGCAGACATCGCCATGGCGGTTCTTCATGATTTGCGCCTCGCGCTCCATCGCGCCAAGCCGCCGCTGGAAGCCCTCCATCTCGGCATCGTCAATATGCAGGTGCGCGGCCAGCTGCGTGGGATTCATCGGCACGCCCGTGCTTTCCAGCACCTCGAGAATCATCTCGCGGCTGGGAATCGGATTTTCGTATTTGGCCTGCTCGCGCGCGTGGTGGGGATCGGCCCGGCGCGCGTTGGTCGCGGCAGGCTTGGCGGCGGCAGGCTTATTGTTCTTTTTGGTCAAGATGGCTTTCGGTACAGAGTTAATAATTATTCAGGGTGGACAGCAAGGGCGGAATTCGCTATGATTCGGCCTCATTTTACGCGAAGCACCTGGTAGCTTGGTGGCTTTCGCAACCATCGCCCGGATGGCGGAATTGGTAGACGCACCAGGTTCAGGTCCTGGCGCCGGCAACGGTGTGGAGGTTCGAGTCCTCTTTCGGGCACCAAAAAAATCAAAACCCGCTTCGGCGGGTTTTGTCGTTTTAGCCCGAAAAGCAATGCCCTGCGGCATTGCGCGAGGACTCGAAAGGCATCCGATGCAGCGGATGCCGGGGTCGCGCGAGCGCAGCGAAGTGTGACCGAGTCCCTCGTACAAGGCGCGCGCAGCAAGCCCGAAATGACTCTGCTCTGCGCCTTGCGAACCGGATGCCCTCTGCAGCATCTGCGCACAACTCCTCATCCAACCCTTCCCGCCAAACCTTGACCCGCCTTAAGGTCAGCCTTCGCCAGGAAGCTTACCTTCGCCGCATGGAACTCTGGGACACTCCGGCCGGATTCGACGAGCCGCTCGCGGCGCTGTCGGCCTGCCATCGGCGCATCGAAAAGCAACTGGCAACGCTCACCAGGCTGCAGAAGCACCTGGCCCTGCACGTCTGCGATCACGACGCACTCACGGCCGCGGCGGGGATCCTGCGCTACTTCCGCGAAGCCGCGCCCAATCATCATGCCGACGAGGAGACCGACCTGTTCCCCCGCGTATTGCGGGCCGCGCAGGCCACTGCCGATCACGCACGCGCGTTTGAACTGGTCTCGCGCCTGCTGGTGGAACATCGCGACATGGAGAGGCACTGGGATCGCGTGCGGGAGGGGCTGGAGGCGCTGAAGCAGGACGAGATCGGCAGCCTCGAACTTGACCTGTGCCGTGATTTTGCGCGCGCCTACGCGAGCCACATCGAGCGCGAGGACAAACTGTTGTTGCCGCTGGCCGGGCGCGTCCTGGCCACGGAAGCGCTGCAAGCCGTCGGCAACGCGATGGCCCGCCGGCGCGGCCTTCCCACACCCTTTGCAGCCGCATAGATATTCCGGGGATGGACATGCGGGATGCCCTATCCTTTGCGCCGGCTGGCTGACGCCCCGCACCGGCTGTTCTTCTTTCTCGCCACGTGGCGCCATGCGCGCATTTACCTTGCGGCGCGGGCGGATGGCATGCCGGGTTGAGCGCCCGCCAACGCGCTCAGGAAAGTTCGTGCGTGACCGCCAGCATTGCGGCGAACAGCACCAGCGCCCCGCCCTGATGCGCGGCGCCCAGCGCCACCGGTACCACCAGCAATAAAGTCGTGACGCCGAGCGTGAACTGAATGGCGAGTGCCACCAGCAACAGATGCGAGGCGATCCGCGCCGACCGGGAAACTGCCGATCGCGATACGCGCCACCATAGCAGCGGAACCAGTATGACCAGCGCCCAGGCGATCA
>JBDTSU010000482.1:0-2916 GCA_039930965.1 Betaproteobacteria bacterium | reverse complement strand
ACGTTTTGGGACCGCAATGCCTGCCGCAAACTGATGACGGGTATGCGCTCCGAAGGAATCTTCACGCCGCCGTCGACCGCACCCGGCACGGTTCTCTCGCCCGGTTCTGCCGGCGGCGCCAATTGGGGCGGCGCCGCGTTTGATCCTGCGCGGCAGTTGATGCTCGTCAACGTGAACCGCGTGCCGCAGGTGGTGAAGATGGTGCCGCGCCAGGAGATCCCCGGCGTCGAGGGCATCGAACTGAAAGACGGCAAAGACACCTCGGCGGCGACCGGCACGCCCTACGGTGTGCGTCGCGAATGGCTGTTGTCGCCCTGGGGGGCACCATGCACTGCGCCACCCTGGGGTGAGCTGATTGCCGTCAACATGGTGGACGGCGAGATCAAGTGGCGAGTGCCGCTAGGGTCGGTCGAAAAGCAGCTGCCCGTCCGATTCGAATGGAACCTAGGTACGCCCAATCTCGGCGGTCCGGTCATCACCGCCGGCGGCCTGGTATTCATCGCCGCCACCATGGATGGCTTCCTGCGCGCGTTCGATGTCGACACCGGCAAGATGTTGTGGCGCGAGGAAATGCCGGCCGGAACGCAGACCACACCCATGACCTACGAAGCAGCCGGCCGCCAGTTCGTGGTGCTGGCCACGGGACATCATCTTTGGTTCAACTCACCGGCGGGTGATGAGATCGTGGCCTTCGCGCTGCCTAAAAGCCACTGACCTCAAGCCGGCTGAAGCGTGACGTAGAGTTCGCGAATGTTGCGTCCAAAGAAGCTGGGCGTATAGCTGGGGGGTGCGCGGTCCGGCGTCGCGGTGAAGCCCTTGTACCGTTCCAACAATCCGCCGAATGCGCTGATCAGTTCCTGACGCGCCAGTTGCGCACCGATGCAATGATGTCGGCCGATGCCCAGCGCCAGGTGCTTGCCGGGCTGGTGGCGCCGCAGGTTGATACGCTCCGCTTCTGGAAACTGTGACTCGTCGCGATTGGCCGCACCGAAACGCAGCGACAGAATTTCGTCTTTGCGCAAGGCAACGCCACCGAGCACCGTGTCTTTCATCACGCGGCGAAACATCCCCTGCGCCGGCGACTCCAGCCGCAGGATTTCCTCGGCGAGGTTGTGCAACAGGTCGCGATTGCTGCGCACGGCCGCCAAGCTATCCGGATCGTGCATCAACAACAGCAGTCCTGAAGAGATTGCCGCGGTCGTCGTTTCATTGCCCGACGCTAGCAGGTCGATGGTGATGATGGTCAGTTGTTCCGGCAGGTTGAAATGCAGTTCCGGATCGTCCGCCGCCTTGACCAGCTGGGTCAGCAGATCATCGCGCGGCGCGCTGCGCCGCTCTTCGAGGAGCGCGGCGAAATACTGCTGCATCTCGACCACCAGTCGCGCGCATTCGAGTTCGCGCTCATGCGACACCATAATGCTGAAAGGCTCGACGATCGCATCCGACCACGCCTTGAAGCGGGTCAGATCGGTATGCGGCACGCCGATCAGTTCGGCGATCACGATCATCGGCAAGGGGTGCGAAAATTCCTGCACGAATTCAATCTCGCTGCGCCCCGCGAGTCCATCCAGCAGGTTCGACACGGTACGGTCGATCAGTGGCGTGATCTCGCGTACGCGGCGGGCCGTGAACAGCGGTTCGAGAAACGCGCGCACGCGGGTATGTTGCGGCGGATCGGAGGTGGAACAGGAGGCGAGGGGAATCCAGCCCTGATTGACGTAGATGTCGATGATGTCCTGCGGCACCTCGCCTTCGCGCAGCGCCATCGGGCTCACACCGGAGGTGAACAGGTCAGGCTGCCGGATCACCTCGCGGCACAGGTCGAATGTAGTGACCAGATAGAATCCGTTCTGAGGCATGCGGTATACCGGCGCCTGCTCGCGAGTGGCTCGATAGAAATCGTAGGGGCATTGCTGGACCTTCGGATCCATCAGGTTCCAGGCATCGGGAGAATCGGTGCTCATCTGTTTCATCGTGGTTCCTTAGCCGCTATTTGCCGTTCACTGACAACACCAGCAGCACATTGCCCGGCATGCGCCCGCCGAACAGATATCCCGAGTTCACCACCACACGACCATCGGCGACGATGGCGCCGGCACTTTCGATCGACCCGCCGTGCGCCTTCTCGCCGGAGACGGTGTCGAAATCGCGCGCCGTATTGAACGACCAGACCATCCGGCCGTCGGTTTCACGGTAGGCTCGCAGCCAGCCGTCGAAGGATGGCTGGAATACCACGCTGGGTATCGAGGTCGGCGGGGGTGAAAAGCCGCGATCGCAGGCAGGTTTCTGTTTGGGTTTGCAAACATCCGGTGCAGCGGCAAACCATTTGATTTTGCCGTTGGCGGGGTCCAATGCAAAAAGTCCCGGCTTGGGTTCGCCCTTCTCGGTGCCCGTAAAGGTGGTGTCCGCGTTGGGTGCGAAGAGCGTGCCGGCGCTTGCCGACATGCCCCAGTGCACGCCGCCGGCGAAACCGCCGCGGCCGTACTTCACCTTCCACAGCAGCTTCCCATCATCTGGACTGAGCGCGAACACGTCGCCGGACTTTTGACCGACGAGCAGCACGTCGGCGCCTGAGAGCAGGCGGTGCAGAATCGGTGGCGCACCGATGTCGAGGTCGGGACCGTTCTCCGCCGGGCAGTTCGTTCCGCCACCAATGAAGCAAGCCATGTTCCAGCCGTCGCCCGCGATCGATTGATGCCACCACAACATGCGTCCTGTATCCAGATCGTAGGCGATTACCGAATCGCTTTGCGCCGCAGCCGGCGACGTGTACGCCTCGCCGGTGCCGACATACAGCCGCCGTCGCTTGACGTCGATCGTGGGTGAATTCCACACCGGTGCTCCTGCCGGATGACGTCTCGCGGCGCCTGCGGCGTTGAGTTCGCCGGTTGCCTGCGGTGCTTGGGGAATGGAATA
>JBDTSU010000481.1:0-2930 GCA_039930965.1 Betaproteobacteria bacterium | reverse complement strand
CGCCGATGTTCGCGTAACGACGCTTGGAGCCACCGAGCACCTTGATGCACATGACCCGCTTCGCGCCGGTGTTGTCCGCAACATCCAGCATCGATTGCATCTGAATCATTTTGTCTTTCTCTCCAACTTAACCCGTCGCTGCGTTACCGCAGTGCCAACGGCCAGTCTTGGATCCCGTACGGGATAGGTCGCCGGAAAATCGGCGAAGGTCGGATTATAACGGGAAATGATGCTGTCCCGCAACCCCGGCCATGCTCTTTTATTCAACTTCAGCGATCAAACCGAAGCCTTCGCGCAATTCAGACCGTTCTGGCCTTTTCGATCAGGCGCGACACGATCCAGGCTTTGGTCTTCGATACCGGACGGGTCGACTTGATCTCGACAATGTCGCCTTCCTTGTACTGGTTCGTCTCGTCGTGCGCGTGATATTTCTTCGAGCGCTTGACGACCTTGGCGTACAGCGGGTGCGTGACCCGCCGTTCGACCAGGACCGTAACCGTTTTGTCCATCTTGCTGCTGACGACCTTGCCGGTCAGCGTCTGGATCAACGCATGGCTGGCCGGGGCGGCCGCTGCAGCGGGCTGGGTTTGAATGTCGCTCATGCCTTGACTCCAGTATTGGCGGCCGCCTGCTCCGATTGCAACAACAGCGTCCGGACCCGCGCGATATCGCGACGGGTACGACGGATCTGGCTGGTGTTCGTCAGTTGCTGGGTTGCCTTCTGCATGCGCAGCTTGAACTGGGCCGACAGCAATTCCATCAGTTCCTTCTGCAAGTCGACCGGCGCCTTCGCGCGCAGGTCCTTTTTGCGTTCCGATGCTTTCATTTCGATTCCTTTCCGTTCAGGCCACGAGCCGGTGAACGAATGTGGTCCGGATCGGCAATTTCGCGGAAGCGAGCGCAAACGCCTCGCGAGCCAGTGCTTCATCGACCCCGTCCATCTCGTAGAGCACCTTGCCGGGCTGGATCTCCGCGACGTAGTACTCGGGATTGCCCTTGCCGTTGCCCATCCGGACCTCTGCCGGCTTCTGGGAAATTGGCTTGTCCGGAAAAATGCGGATCCAGATGCGGCCGCCCCGCTTGATATGACGGGTCATCGCGCGCCGGGCAGCCTCGATCTGCCGGGCCGTGAGCCGGCCGCGTCCGATCGCCTTCAGGCCGTATTCGCCGAACGACACTTTGTTGCCGACCGTCGCGATGCCCTTGTTGCGGCCTTTTTGCTCTTTGCGATATTTCCTGCGTGCTGGTTGTAGCATGGCTTACTCCGCTTGTTCCTTGGCTGCGAGCATCGGATCGACAGCGGGATCCGCTGTTGGCGCTGCGTCCTTGACCGTGACCGTGGTTTCAGGCCTTGGCTTGCGCACACGCTTCGGCGCCGCCGGCGCATCCTTGCGCGGTTCGCGCGTCGGGTTCGGCGTGCGTTCCATCACCGGAGGCTCGTTCTGGGCCAGTCGTTCACCCTTGAATACCCAAACCTTGATGCCGATCGCGCCGTACTGGGTCATCGCTTCCGAGAATCCATAATCGATATCGGCGCGCAGTGTATGAAGCGGCACGCGGCCTTCGCGATACCACTCGGAGCGCGCAATCTCGATCCCGTTGAGACGACCGGAACTCATGATCTTGATTCCCTGCGCGCCCAGGCGCATCGCGTTCTGCATCGCGCGTTTCATCGCCCGCCGGAACATGATCCGCTTTTCGAGCTGCTGGGCAATGGAATCGGCGATCAGCTTGGCATCGATTTCCGGCTTGCGGATTTCCTCGATGTTCAACCCGACTTCGACGCCCATCATCCTGCGCAGGACGGCACGCAGCGTTTCGATGTCTTCGCCCTTCTTGCCGATCACGACCCCCGGACGGGCGCTGTGGATCGTGATGCGGGCATTCTTGGCCGGCCGTTCGATCGTGACCTTGCCGACGCTGGCATGCGCCAGGCGCTTTTTCAGGTATTCACGGACCTTGAGGTCTTCGAACAGGGTGTTGGCGAACGTCTTGCTGTTCGCGTACCACTTCGAACTCCAGTTCCGGGTGACGGAAAGGCGAAATCCGGTCGGATGTATCTTCTGTCCCATATCACTTGCCTTTCTTGGCGGCTTTCGTGTCGCCGACCGTGACGAAAATATGCGAAGTCTGCTTCAGGATGACGTTTCCGCGGCCCTTGGCCCGCGCGGTGAACCGGCGCAGGCTTTCCGCCTTTTCCACATAGATCGTCTGCACCCGCAGTTCATCGATGTCGGCGCCGTCGTTGTGTTCGGCATTGGCGATCGCGGATTCGAGCACCCTCTTGATGATGCGCGCGCCCTTTTTCGGGCTGAACGACAGCACGCTCAGCGCGCGGTCGACCGGCAATCCGCGGATCTGGTCGGCAACCAGCCTGCCCTTCTGGGCAGACAGGCGCACACCTTTCAGTATCGCTCTGGTTTCCATGTCCGGTTCCCTACCTCTTCACAGCCGGCGCGGCCTTGCGGTCGGTCGGATGCGATTTGAACGTGCGCGTCAGCGCGAATTCGCCGAGCTTGTGCCCGACCATGTTCTCGGACACATAGACCGGGATATGCTGCCGGCCGTTGTGAACGGCGATGGTCAGCCCGACGAAGTCGGGCGTGATAGTCGAACGACGCGACCAGGTCTTGATCGGACGCTTGTCGCTGGTGGCGCTCGCCGCTTCCACCTTCTTCAGCAGATGTCCGTCTACGAACGGGCCCTTCTTGATTGAACGTCCCATGGTCCTTGCCCTTACGTTTTCTTCGCCGCATGCCGGCTGCGCACAATCATTACCTGCGTGCGCTTGTTGTGCCGGGTCTTGTACCCCTTGGCCGGCTGGCCCCAGGGCGATACCGGGTGGCGATTACCGCGTGTGCGGCCGCCCAACGGGTGATCGACCGGATTCATCACTTCACCGCGGACGGTCGGTCGAATGCCGCGCCAGC
>JBDTSU010000480.1:0-2938 GCA_039930965.1 Betaproteobacteria bacterium | reverse complement strand
CTAAAAGTCTGAACCCGCCCATTGAAGAACGAAACTCAAGCACTGGCGCGGCTTCCGGGCAACAAATGCTCGTGAAAGCGCGCCGGATGGTGCTTTACGATAATTGGTGCGCGATGCGACCGCAGTAATCAGTCGACTAGTAGCCAACACTGCGGCCTGCAAACCGCACCATCGAGTTTCCGTTTTGACCCAGGCAATTAACAATCTTTTCCAACCTACGGGGGCAACGCACTTAACGTGCCTTTCGCGGACGGGGCGACTGACACGATGTTGAGCGTTTCTCCTACGGGCGAGGCACGACAGCCCTTCCACTATGAGTTTCGGCGCATTTTTTCTCGACGCGGTGCTTCTCCGGAATCCCGACGTGGCGCTTGCCGATCATGTGTCGCCATATCCGGCCACTGGACGACACCGTGTCGAAGTTCGACGCGCCGGATTGCTCGGCATTAATCCACACCCGCATCTTCACATTTAGTGAAATTCCCAAGCAATGGTCGTGACTGTCAAATCAAGGGTGCCCCGCGCGAATAGTATCGAGGCGCCCACCGCGAACCAGTGCGTTGCCGGTGCGCTCCTGGCCGTCCCGATGCCGGCATACAAACGCGGCGGTATTTACCTTCCTGTGCAGGCAAAATTCACACTTTCATTTGTAGTTGCGATTGCCTGGCTGGGATTCAGTTCATGGCTCGCAATGCCATGGATCCATCAACTGACGGAACTCGCCGGTCCTGTCGTGGCGCTATTTGTGGTCGGCGGAATTGCGTTGGCCCCGGGCTTCATGAATGCATTCCTGGCAGCCAGTCTTTTATTCGACACGCGTCCCCCGCGCCGGATTCCGCTGCGATATCCGGGCATCTCAATACTGGTCGCCGCTTACAACGAGGGCGGCTCAATTGCCGACACCATTGAGTCGATTGCGAAATCCGCGTATACAGGCGAATTCGAAGTATTTGTCGTCGACGACGGATCCGACGATGCGACGGCCGCTATTGCCTCAGCCCAGGCATATCCGTGGCTGCGCGTCTTGCGGCAGCGGGAAAACCAGGGCAAGTCCGCTGCGCTGAATCGCGCGCTGGCCCTGGCGCGATACGACTTGATCGTCACGCTCGATGCCGATTCCTATCTTTACCGCGATGCGCTGCAACGCCTGGTCGAACGTTATCTGGCGGATCCGCCGTCAACTCGTGCCGTTGCAGGCGCGATGCTGGTGCGCAACTCGCGGGACAACTGGGTAACCGAGGCGCAGGAGTGGGACTATTTCCACGGCATTTCCGCCGTCAAACGCATCCAGTCTCTCTATCAGGGAACGCTGGTGGCCCAGGGCGCCTTCTCGATTTACGATCGAGAGATGCTGAACGACCTCGGCGGCTGGGACGATTGCGTCGGCGAGGACATCGTGCTCACGTGGGCCATCCTGCGTGCCGGGTGGCGAGTTGGTCACGCCGAGGACGCGTGCTGCTTTACCAACGCACCCGGTACGCTGAAACAATTTATTCGCCAGCGGCAGCGATGGGCACGCGGCATGATGGAGGCGTTCCGCCGCCACTGGCGCATTCTGTTCGTGCCGCGCATGTCAACCATGTTCGTCTGGTGGAATCTGGTGTTTCCCTGGCTGGATATCGCCTTCACCCTGTTTTTTCTGCCCGGTGTCTTGCTGGCGCTGTTCGGTATTTTCTGGATTGCCGGACCGGTCACGCTCCTGCTGCTGCCGATGGCATTGATCATGAATCTGCTGATGTTCCGGATCAGTCGCCGCACGTTCGCCGAGCAGGATCTCCATGTTCGCCGCAATGTGCCCGGCTTTCTGATTTATGCATTTGCGTATAGCGCGATCCTTCAGCCGGCGTGTGTCTGGGGATATTTTTCCGAGTTGTTTGGTCTGCGCAAGACGTGGGGGACGAAATGAACGTATGGCGCAGGATGAGTTGCCAATCTGCTGCAACGTTGACTGCGGCCATAATTGGCGCGGTCACAGGCGGCACAGCTGGCGCCCAAACACCGGGCGTGCTGGCGGGCGGCATCGTCGAAATGGATGCCGATCATTTCACCAGCATGCGCCTGCGCGCGGCCGGATTGATCGACTTCAACTCATCGCTGGAATATCGCGGCATCTCAGCGCAGGACACGCGCTATTCGCAATCCGGCTGGCACCAGAACGTGGCCGGCGTATCCGGCCTGTGGCGCAGCCAGGATAAAGAGACACTTGCCGGCATCAATGCCGAGCTCGGGGTAGTCAGGGTTGCTGGCCACCTGCGGCCGGTTGGAGACGTGACATGGAGCCTGCGCCCGGCGAAGGAGACGGGCATTGAGCTGCTTGCTGCCGGCGGACTCATCGAAACGCAACCGGCCATCAAGCAGGGCATCGGCTATACGTTCTGGGGCGCATCAGTGGAGCAGCAACTCACACCGCGCCTGACTGCCATCGGGCTGGTGGCCTACCAGCCATTCACCGACGGCAACCATCGCACGCATGTTCGCGGCCGTCTGATCTGGGACGTGCTTCCCGAACAGGGTGTGAACCTTCAGGCACGCTGGCGCGGATTCCATAGCAGTCAGGACGGCGCTACCGGCGCGTACTTCGACCCCGAGCGCTACCGGCAATGGTTGCTCATGGCCGGATTCCGCAAACGTCTTTCGGACTGGCTCGCCACAGGTGGATTCGGTGCGGGGCGCGAAACAATTCACAACGGCGGCGCCACAACGCAACCGGCCTATCTTGGCGAGCTTCGTGTCGAGCGATCGATTGCCGGCGACGCACTGCTGTCCATTCAAACCCAGTACACGCGCTCGGCAGGCTTTAGCAATTCGCCGGGCTACTGGTACGCCACGTTTGCAGCGAATGTGATCGTGCCGTTCAAGTAGCCGACCGGATCGCCCATCTCAGTTTTGCGGAGGTCGAGCGCGGATTGCTCCGCTGCTCTTCGGGCGAGGGTCGCAA
>JBDTSU010000479.1:0-2940 GCA_039930965.1 Betaproteobacteria bacterium | reverse complement strand
GATGCTGGCGCGCGAAGAGCTGACCGATCAGGAGCGCATCATCATGGCGCGCGCCGACGCGGCGCTGCAGCAGGGCGGGTCGTTCATCTCGGCATTCTGGGGCGTCGAGTGCCGCGCGTCCGACAACGGGGCGGTCTCGACCACGGCGAATGGCGCCCATGTCGCCAATCGGGTCGGCCATCTTCAGGGTGGCGTGCAGCTCGGCATTGCGGGATTGACCGCCGCTGCCGCGCTGGGAGCGGACGACTGGCTGATGACCAGCATCGATGCGAGTTATCTGCGGCCGGGCGAAGGCGCGCAATTCCGCGGCTCAGCCGAAGTGCTTCACCGCGGCCGGTCGACCGCCGTGGTCATGACCAAGCTCACCGACGAGCAGGACCGCGTCATCATGACCGCGGCCTCGACGCATGCGAAGCGCGAATAAGCGCTTAGATTTGAGCATGATCCTTCTCGGAAAGCCGGTACCCACTTTTCCGGGATCATGCTTTAGCGCGTCGCCTTGAGCGTGACGTCGCCGGTGCCGGATTTTCCGGTCGCCGTGATCGCGTTGCCGTCGACCTTGCCGACATAGGTGACCCCGCCGGCCAGCAGCGTCATGTCGTTGCCGGTCAATTTGCCGATGACGTTGACCTCGCCATAGGGCGTGCGGAAACTGCCCGTGAGCATCTGGAAACTCTGGAACAGGATCAGTTCGCCGTTGCCTGGCGTCTGCCATGTGCCCTCGACCTTGGCGGGCACGGTCCAGAAGAAGCCCTGGCAATAGGCTCCGCAGTTCGGGCCGGGCCTCACGATCTCGTCCGGCGTCCAGTCGCCCATGGTGAAGGTGTTGGAGACGACGCGCGTGCCCGGCTTCATATTGAGGATGATCGGCCGGAGTTGCAGATTCAGTTCGTCCAGCAGAAACAGCGTCAGCACCGTGGCGTGGGTGAAATCTTCCTTGAAGATATCGCCATGAATGAACGTTGCGGTGACGCCTTCCTTGGCCGCGGCCTGCTTCGCAAACTCGACCAGATTGGGATTGTATTCGATGCCGATCGCCTTGGCGCCGCGCTTGGCGGCGGCAATCACCATGCGCCCGTCGCCCGAGCCGAGGTCGATAACGGTGTCGTCCCTGGTGACCTTGGCCATGTCGAGCAACTTCCCGACCAGCGAATCTGGCGTCGGAATCCACATCACGTCCTTGCCGATCTGGCCGCGCTTCGGCTCGTAAGGCGTTGCCGCCGGCTGCTGCGCAACGGCAAAACCGGCGGCGAGCACCGCAACCGTGGCGCCGATCGCCAGGATCTTCAAAATTTTTGCCTTCACGATTGAATGCGTTGTCATGCGGTTCTCCCAGAACACCTGTAAGAATGGTCAGGTCTGTTGCGGTTGCCGGCCACGCCGGGTCTGCACCCAGATCAAGGGCGTGCCGAGCAGCAGCACTGCGACGCCGAGCAGCGCGCCCGGCCCCGCATAAACCAGGCTGGAATAAAGCATCCAGATGCTGGTCGCGCAAAGGATCAGCGGTGGCAGCGGATAAAGCGGCACGCGGAACGGCAGATCGCGCTGCGGTTCGCGCATGCGGAACACAATCAGCGACAGTCCGGCTAAAAACAGGAACAGCCAGAACACCGGCGCGGTATAGGCGACCATCGCCTCGAAGCCGTCGCGGCTGACGGCGCCGAGCACGATCAGCAGCAGCGAGATGGCACCCTGCAGCAGCAGCGCGTTGGCGGGGTTGTGACCGCGCGGCGACCAGACGCCGAGCGCATTCAGCAGCGGAACGTCGAGACCGACGGCATAAGATGTCCGCGCGCCGGTGAAAATCGTCGCGTTGATGGTGCTGAGCGCCGCGATGATGACGACGACAGCCAGGATCGCGGCGCCGCTGTCGCCGACTGCGCGGCGCATCACATCCGCCGCAACCACGGAGCTTTGCTTCATGCCATCGAGGCCGAGCGCATGGAGATAACCGAGATTGATGAGCAGATAGGCCGCGACGATGATCGCCGTGCCGAGCATCAGCACGCGCACCATGTTGCGGCGGACGTCGCTCAGCTCGCCGGAAAGATACGCCGCCTCGTTCCATCCGCCATAGGTGAGCAGGATGAAGACCATCGCGAGGCCGACATTGCCGCCGCCGGAAGAAGCCGGCGCAGGCGTGCCCGGTGCTGCCTGCGACAGCAGCAGGCCCGCGACGCTCACGGCGACGACCGCGGAGAATTCCAGGAATGTCAGGACGATCTGGGTCTGCTTGCTCTCCACAGTGCCGCGAATGTTGATCGCGGTGAGCATGACGACGATGATGAAGGCGTGGATCGACGGACCGTAGCGGCCGAGCGGCACCAGCACATTGGCGTAATCGCCATAGACGAAGGCGACCGCGGCGATCGCGCCGGTCTGGATCACGGTGCATCGCGCCCAGGCGAACAGCAGCCCGGTCGGGGCGCCATAGGCGCGCGTCAGGAAGTGATATTCGCCACCGGCATGCGGATGCGCGGCGCCGAGTTCGGCATAGCAAAGCGCGCCTGCGAAGACGAGTACGCCGCCCAGCAGCCAAAGTCCGAGAAACACCGCCTCGTTGGCGGAGTTCGCCGCGACGATCGAGGGGGCCTTGAAGATGCCGGCACCGAGGATGAGGCCGATGATGATGGTGATGCCCTCGAACACCGAAATATTCGGCTGGGGCCGCTGCGGCTCGGACATCGCTTGAATTCCACGGAAAATATCGATGGAGGGCAAAAACGCCACGGAACATTAAGTCATTGCGCGCCAAGTGCAGCGCAGCATTTGCTGCGACAATGTGCCTTGCAGCGACAAGGGAATACGAAGGAGCGAGATACTGTCGGCCGGGCTCACTTTCGATTGAGCGTGCTCCCCGGATCAAATCCGGGGGCAGGCCTTTCCCGAAAACCGGTGCCCACTTTTCCGCTACGCGGCCGTTCCGGTCGGGATCATGCT
>JBDTSU010000478.1:0-2949 GCA_039930965.1 Betaproteobacteria bacterium | reverse complement strand
CGTAGAACACCCATTGCGAATCGCCTTCGCAGGCGAGGATGTGGGTGGCGATGCGATCCAGGAACCAGCGGTCATGCGAGACCACCATGATCGAGCCGCCGAATTCCTGCAGCGCGTCTTCCAGCGAGCGCAGCGTTTCCACGTCGAGGTCGTTGGACGGCTCATCGAGCAGCAGCACGTTGGCGCCCTTGAGCAGCGTATAGGCCAGGTGCAGGCGCCCACGCTCGCCGCCGGAGAGATTGCCCACCAGTTTTTGCTGGTCGGCGCCCTTGAAATTGAAGCGGCCGATGTAGGCGCGCGACTGCATTTCAAACTTGCCGATGGTGAGGATATCCGCGCCGTTGGAAATGGCTTCCCAGACCGTCTTGTCGTTGGGCAGCGAATCGCGTGACTGGTCGACAAACGCGAGGTTGACCGTGGGGCCGATCTTGACTTCGCCGCTATCCGGCTTCTCGATGCCCTGGATCAGCTTGAACAGCGTCGATTTGCCGGCGCCATTGGGGCCAATCACGCCGACGATGGCGCCCGGCGGCACGCGGAAGGAAAGGTTGTCGATCAGCACCCGCTCGCCGAATGACTTGGTGACGCCGACAAACTCGATCACTTCATTGCCGAGGCGCTCCGCCACCGGAATGAAAATCTCCTGGGTCTCGTTGCGCTTCTGGTATTCGTAGCTGGAGAGTTCCTCGAAACGCGTCATGCGCGCTTTGGATTTCGCCTGGCGGCCTTTCGGATTCTGCCGCACCCACTCCAGTTCTTTTTTCAACGTGCGCTGGCGTGCCGACTCGCTCGATTCTTCCTTCTTCAAGCGATCCGATTTCTGTTCCAGCCACGAGCTGTAATTGCCTTCGTAGGGAATGCCGGTGCCCCGATCGAGTTCCAGGATCCATTGCACGGCGTTGTCGAGGAAGTAGCGGTCATGGGTGATGCCGACCACGGTGCCGGGAAATTTCTGCAGGAACTGCTCCAGCCATTCGACGCTCTCGGCATCGAGGTGGTTGGTCGGCTCGTCGAGCAGCAACATGTCGGGCTTGGACAGCAGCAGGCGGCACAGCGCCACGCGGCGTTTTTCGCCGCCGGACAGCTTGCCGACGACTGCATCCCAGGGCGGCAGGCGCAGCGCGTCGGCGGCGATTTCGAGCTGCGTGTCGGTGCTGTCGCCACCTTCCGCGGCGATGATGGCCTCGAGTTTGTGCTGCTCGGTGGCCAATGCGTCGAAGTCGGCGTTCTCGTCGGCGTAGGCGGCATAGACTTCATCGAGCCTTGCCTTGGCCTGCAGCACGCCGCCGATGCCCTCCTCGACCGATTGGCGCACGGTCTGGTCGGGATTCAGTTGCGGCTCCTGCGGCAGGTAGCCGATCTTGATGCCGGGCATCGGCACCGCTTCGCCTTCGATCTCCTTGTCGAGGCCGGCCATGATCTTGAGCAGCGTGGACTTGCCCGAGCCATTGACCCCCAGCACGCCGATCTTGGCGCCGGGGAAAAATGACAGCGAAATGTTCTTGAGAATCTGGCGTTTGGGCGGAACGATCTTGCCCACGCGATTCATGGTGTATACGTACTGAGCCATGGTATTTACTGCCTTGCGATGAAGTAATGAGACGGGGTATTGCGGGGAACAACCACAAGCGTGGCGCCGGGGCGTAGTTTACGCGACTGACGGTGCAATTTGCATGAAAGCACTGCAATTACCCCACAAATTGTGGCGAAGTGACCGGGGAACTTCCAAAACCCTGTCGTACCGGCGAACAATCACAAGGGTTGCACCGGGGCGACAGAAATTTGAGGTTTTCAGATGTTCCCCAAGGCCAAACTCAAGCACAGGCGCGCCTCACCGGGCATAAACGGCCTGCAGGCCAGCATTGGCGCGGAGTTTCGTGCGCGGGAACGGTTATGATCTGCGCACGTCATAGGGATGCCCTGCCTGCCTGGCATTGACCTGCCAGCCGCCCAGTCCACCATACCCACCAGACGGACGAACCCGCACTTCTCCACTTGAAACCGCGCTTCCCCTCTAAACTGACGACATGAAAATACCCAAACGACTGCAACCCCTCATCGAAGACGGCCTGATCGATGGCGTGGTGCGCCAGCTGATGAGCGGCAAGGAGGCGATGGTGTTCGTGGTGCGCTGCGATAACGAAACCCGCTGCGCGAAGGTCTACAAGGAAGCGAACAAGCGCGCCTTTCGCCAGGCCGTCGATTACACCGAAAACCGCAAGACCAAGAACACCCGCCAGGCGCGCGCGATGGCCAAGGGCACGCGCTTTGGCCGCCAGTCCCAGGAAGCCGCCTGGCAAAACGCCGAGGTCGATGCCCTTTACCGACTCGCGGCGGCCGGCGTGCGGGTGCCGAAGCCGTACAACTTCCACGAAGGCGTGCTGTTGATGGAGCTGGTCACCGACGCCGAAGGCAATGCCGCGCCGCGCCTGAACGATGTCGAGTTCCCGCCGGAGGTGGCGATCAGGTATCACCACGCCCTGATCCGCGAAGTGGTGCGCATGCTGTGCGCGGGCGTCATCCATGGCGACCTCAGCGAATTCAATATCCTTATCGGCGCCGACGGCCCGGTGATCATCGATCTGCCCCAGGCCGTCGACGCGGCCGGCAACAATCACGCCCAGGCGATGCTGGAACGCGACGTGGCCAACCTGCGCAATTATTTCGGCCGTTTCGCCCCCGAATTGCTCACCAGCCAATACGGCCGCGAGATCTGGGCGCACTTCGAGGCCGGCACGTTGACGCCGGAGGTCGCGCTCACCGGCCGCTTTGCGCGCAAACACAAGGCCGTCGACATGGACAGCGTGCTGCGCGAGATCGAGGACACGCGGCTGGAGGAAGCGGCGCGGCTGGAGCGGATGCACAGTTAGCCTGCATGTTTCATGGGTCGGCCCCCCATGGCACTACCTTAAGCCTGTCGCCCCGGCGCAGGCCGGGGGTGAAGCGGGG
>JBDTSU010000477.1:0-2949 GCA_039930965.1 Betaproteobacteria bacterium | reverse complement strand
AAGGCAGACGGAGACCTGGCGCGCGGTCGGCGCCCATAGCCGGAAGCGTGTGGCCTGGGCGGAAACCGTGACCCCGAGATCGTCTATCCGTGACGCAGCGGCGTACAAATCATCGATGGCGCCCGCTGCCTGCATCGCGGTCGCATCGAGAACCTTGCCATCGCCGTCCTCGCGCACCAGCAGCATCTGCTGCGAATGCCACCCAGACAAAGCGGCGAGGTCGCCCTCGCGCAGCGCCAGTACCACCCCATCGGCGACATATCTGAAACGCGAACGGGACTCGGCGGGAATCTCGCCGGGATACACCTCAACGGCGACGAAACCGTCGGCACCGCGTACCGGTGCTGCCGGCAACGCAATGATCTGTCCGCGCACGGAATGATAGATCCGGAAACGTCCCGTAGCCTCCATGCCGGGCCATTTCAACAGCCGCCGGTTGAGCCAGATTGCCCGCGCGCCGCTGGTGGCGGCATGCACAGCGCTCGCGCTGGGTACTTCCTGAAGCACCTCCTGGAACGCCACGCGATCGCAGACTTCGCGGCCCGGCAAGGCAATCGGGTCGAGGTGGGGCAGTTGCGCGAAACCGGGGAGCGACAAGGCGGCATACGCCAAGGCGTAACGCGCAATCCTGCCTGCGCTATCCGCTGACTTCCCGGTCCATCCACAAGGCCACATCATTGTTTTTCTCCAAAGATCTTGCGGTTCCGGGTCACGTTCGCTGCACCTGCATCCCTGTGAAACGTTCCCCGCTGCGGGCGGCGTCTGTCACATGCGTCCGGACGCGGCCATGGTTTGTAGATGAAATAAAACTACATCGTTAGCAAGTATCGCGCTTCAACACCGGCCGGCACACAGCCCACATTAGAGAAGGATAGCGCATCAATTCGCACCGGTTTCTGTCAATCACCGGTGGTTTCCTTTTCGGCGCATACTTTGTAATATAACTACATTTCCAAATCCCGACAAGAAGGCAAGCATGGGAAGCACCTTGGCACGAGTCCGATCATCCCGACGTGCGGCGGCGATCAACGCAATCATGCTGGCAACGTTGTTGTCGGCCTGTTCGACGACGGTTGGCCAGCCCGGTGAAGGCACACGCCCGCCGGCGATTGATCTCGTCCCGTTCGCCGTCGCCGATCCGGGCAGCCACCTTCCCGCCGGCTGGCAGCACGGCGCCTTCATGGAGATATTCGTGCGCGGCTGGCGCGACAGCGACGGCGACGGCATCGGTGACCTGCGCGGCGTCACGCAGAGTCTCGACTACCTGCGCGACCTGGGAATAAAGGGAATCTGGCTGATGCCCATCACCCGCAGTGCCGATGGCGACCACGGCTACGCGGTCACCGATTTCCGCCAGCTTGAACCGGCGTACGGCACGCTGGCCGATTTCGATGAATTGCTGCGCGAGGCCCACGCGCGCGGCATCGGCGTGATCATGGACTACGTCATCAATCACAGCGCGGCGAGCCACCCGTTGTTCGTCGAAGCCGCCGCATCGCGCGCCAGTGCCTATCGCGACTGGTACATCTGGAAGGACCCGGCCCCGACCGGCTGGGACATCTGGGGAAAGAATCCCTGGTACCCCTCGCCGACCGGCACGTTTTACGCCACGTTTGGCCCGCACATGCCCGATTTCAATCTCGAGAATCCGGCCACGATGGACTACCACCGCGACAGCCTCAGATTCTGGCTCAACCGGGGGCTAGACGGCTTCCGATTCGATGCCGTGCCGCATCTGGTGGAGACCAGCGCCAAGGACTGGAACGACCAGCCCGGCAGCTATGCCCTGATGGCGCATGTCAATGCGCTGATGAGCGGCTACCGGCATCGCTACCTGGTCTGCGAAGCCACCGCCAATCCGACGCGATGGGCCGCTCCCTATATCTGCGGCAGCGCTTTCGCCTTCGGCCTTGAGCGCCAGTTCATCGATGCCGCGCGCGGCAAGCCGGAGGCCATTCAGGCGGTGGCCGACTACTTCAAGACCGCGCCGTTGACGATGGCGACGATGTTGTCCAACCACGATATCTTTGCCGGCGAACGCCTGTGGGACCAGGTAAAAGGCGACCCCGCGCAATACCGGCTCGCGGCAGCCACCTACCTTCTGCTGCCGGGCACGCCATTCATTTATTACGGCGAAGAAATCGGCATGGCGGGGGTGAACGGGCTCAAGGGCGATGCCATGCTGCGATCACCGATGAGCTGGACAGCCGACGCGGCCAGCGGTGGCGGATTCACCCGCGGAAAACCGTTTCGTCCCGCCTCGGCCAACGTCGCGACGCAGAACGTCGAGGCCGCGCTGGCGGACCCGAATTCGATCCTGTCTTTCTACAAGGCAATGCTGGCCCTGCGCAACTCACTTCCCTCGATTGCCCGCGGCAGTTATGAGCACGCACAGGTTGCAGGCGGCGTCCTGAGCTTTCAACGCAAAGCCGGCGGCGATCACACGCTTGTGGTCATCAATTACGACAAGCTTCCGGCGACCATCGACATCGGCAATTTGCCACCTGAAACCGCGCTGACGGCCGCGTTTCCTGCAAGCGCGCCGGGCGCGGCCGCCAACAAGAAAGGTATTGCGCAAATCAGCGTCGCCGCGCAATCGGTACAGGTCTACCGCATTCGCTCCTGAGCACCGAACGCTGAGATAACCTCAAGCGCTGGCGCGGCGTTACAGCCACTTTCGCCCTGGCGGGCGCCCCAGTGCTAGCTTTTCCCTTTCGTTCGCCCCGACGCCGCAATGAAATGAAGCAAAACTGACACGTCGCGCGCGCCTGCAAGCCTGCATATTTCATGGAGGCGCGTTCGAGAATGGGTTGATGGGCGAGCGATTTTTCGTTCGACTGACCACGGCATGGCGAGCCATGCCACGGGAAGAGAACGCTCATCTGGCAAACCCGGCGCCGGCCAGCGGCCCATTGTCGAGCGCGAAGGCCAAGTGTAGTCCGAAGTACA
>JBDTSU010000476.1:0-2953 GCA_039930965.1 Betaproteobacteria bacterium | reverse complement strand
TGGCAAGTGTGTGGCAGGGAATTCGAGCAGCATGCTGCCCGCCCACGAATCGGTCAGTTCATGCACGCACCGACGTGCCCGGCAAGGGAGACGACGACGCGAATCGCACGCTGCGGGAAGGAGCAACGCCGCCAGGACGCCGCAAAGGCGTGCAATCGCGTTCGTAACGCTTGCACCTGCGTGGTGCATGAATAGAACGTCGCAATGGCAATACACTCTAGGTCCAATTAACTGTAAATAGCGGTCAACTGCAGTTTCCAGGATAAAGGTTCACAGGATCAATCCCGGGCTGAGTTTTTCCGGCAGGGTCAGCGTGGCGGATTCAAGCGAGGCCTGTGGATACGCGCAGTAGTCCGCCGCATAGTAGGCGCTGGCGCGGTGGTTGCCGCTGGCGCCAATGCCGCCGAACGGCGCCGCGCTGGAGGCCCCGGTCAGCGGCCGGTTCCAGTTGACGATGCCGGCGCGGATGTGCCGCAGGAACGTCGCGTACTGTTCTGCGTCTTCGGAGAGCAGGCCGGCGGCAAGACCGTAGTGGGTGCGGTTGGCGATGGTGAGCGCGTCGTCGAAGCGATCGTAGCGGATCACCTGCAGAAGCGGTCCGAAACACTCTTCATCCGGCAGGCCGGCGATATCCGTGACATCGACAATGCCCGGTGACAACAACGCGGCGCCCGCTCGGATCTGTTTCATTTCCAACAGGACGGTGGCGCCGTCTTTCACCCGCGCGGCCTGCGTCTCCAGTAGCCGGTCGGCGGCCGCCAAGGAAATCACCGCCCCCATGAACGGCGGATCGGCATCGTCGAAGTGTCCGGCCTTCAACCCCGCCGCGACCTCAACGAGGCGCCTGACCAGGCGGTCGCCGGCGCCGCCGCGGGGCACGATCAGCCGCCGCGCACAGGTACAACGCTGCCCCGCCGAGATAAACGCCGACATGATGATGTGATGGACGGTCGCGTCGAGGTGTTGATATTCACCGACCACCAGCGGATTGTTGCCGCCCATTTCCAGCGCCAGGATCTTCTGCGGTTGCGCGGCGAACTGTTGATGGAGGCTTCTGCCAGTTGCCGAACTGCCGGTAAAGAACAGGCCATCGATTCCCCCATGCCCGGCCAGCGCCACGCCGCTATCGCGCCCGCCCTGCAGTAAATTCAGCGCGCCCGCCGGCAGGCCGGCCTGTTCCCAGATCTTCACCGTGGCTTCGGCGCTGGCCGGCGCCAGCTCGCTCGGCTTGAAGATCACGCAGTTGCCGGCGAGCAGTGCCGGCACGATATGGCCATTCGGCAAATGGCCGGGAAAGTTGTAAGGGCCGAACACCGCCACCACGCCGTGCGGTCGATGACGCAGCACCGCCGTGTGATCGGCCTGCGGCGTGCTGCGGGTGCCGCTGCGCTCATGCCAGGCGCGGATCGAAATATCGATCTTGCCGATCATGGTCGCGACCTCGGTAGCCGCTTCCCACAGCGGCTTGCCGGTTTCGAAGCCGATGGTGTGGGCGAGCGCGGTCTTGTGCTCGCCGAGCAGGCGCGCGAATTCCTTCAGTCGGTCGATGCGCGATTCGACGTTCATGCCTGCCCACGCTGGAAACGCGTCGCGGGCCGCCGTGACGGCTGCGTCCACGCTGGCCGGGGACGCGCCATGCCCTTCCCAGGTCACCATCTGCGTGACTGGATTTCTCGACGTGAATGGCGGGCCGTCACCGGCAACCCAGCGACCGCCGATCCAGAGTTGACTCATGTGATTATGTTCAGCATCTTGGTGCAGGTCAGTGCCGTGCGCCGACGGCAAGTGGTACGGCGCGGATTTCGTCACCCGGGTTGATCAGCAATGCCGACGCCGTTTCGACAGTCAGCGAAAACCTGTCGCCTACCGGGGTCGCTGGCGCAAGTGCTGCCCGGTAGTTGCCGAGGCTGGTGTTGGCGACCAGGTAGATCGCCGCATCGGCGGCAGGCGCCAGCCGGCTCACCACCGCCTCAAAAGTACGGCTATGTGCCACCGCGCTCACGTCGGCGACATCGCATTCGACGGTGGGCCCGGCATCAAAGATATCCACGTACCCTTCGTAGCGAAATCCCTCCTCCTCGAGCATGCGGCGCGCCGGCAGCGTCAGCGGATGAGTCTGTCCGATCGCGGACTGTGCCTCCGGCGACAGGAACGAGGTATAGAGCGGATGCTTGGGCATCAACTCGGCAACAAACGATTTCTTGCCGATGCCGGTCAGGTAGTCGGCCTGCGAAAACTCCATCGAAAAAAATCGCCGGCCGAGACTCTCCCAGAATGGCGACTGCCCGTTCTCATCCGACAGGCCGCGCAATTCGGCGATGAGCTTTTTCGAAAAACGCTGGCGTTGCTGGGCCAGGAACAGGAAGCGCGATTTCGACAGCAGGCTGCCATTGCGGTCGCGGCTATAGCCGGGATCGAGAAACAGCGAGCAGAGTTCGCTGTGCCCGGTATGGTCGTTGGTGAGGAACAGTGTCTGGGTTTCGGTGAACACGCCAAGCTCCTGTGAGGCGTGCACCGCCAGGCCCACACGATACGAGTACCAGGCCTGGCGCAGGCCGACGGCGGTGGCGAGGCCGCTGGTTCCCACCACGCTGCCGTTCGCGGAATCCTCGAGCACAAACAGGAACAGTTCATCGGCCTTCTGCGCCGTGCCGGCAAAGGACGCATTGGAGGCCTCGATGCGCAGGGCCAGCGCGGCCTCGTTGGAGGGCAGCGTCGTCAGGCCGACGCCGGCCGTGCGGATGAGTTGCATCAGCGCCGGCAGGTCGGTACTGGCGATGGGCCGGATGATCATCATCTGGCCGGTGGCGTCATTGGTTCGCCGCCGTCGCGGCCGCGTCACTGGCGAGCAATTCCGCGATTGCCGCGTCGAAGCGCTGCAAGGCCAGTTCCACGTCGTCCGCCGTGATCAGCAACGACGGCGCGAGCCGGATCACGCTGGTGCCCGCCACCA
>JBDTSU010000475.1:0-2959 GCA_039930965.1 Betaproteobacteria bacterium | reverse complement strand
CGCATCGGCGTCGGCCAGCTTGATGCCGGCGGACGATGAACCCAGCCCGGCGGCATGATTCATGGACAGCATCAGGGCTGCGTAGGAAAGCTGCTTTTCGCGGGCCAGCGTGGCCTCGGGCATGGTGGTCATGCCGACCATGCTGCAACCGTCGCGGGCCAGCCGCATGATCTCGGCGCGCGTCTCCAGGCGCGGCCCCTGCATCACGCCGATGACACCGTCATCCAGCGCCGGCACGCCGACCGAACGCGCGGCACCGAGCAGCAACTGGCGGCCACGTTCGCAAAACGGGAACGTGAAATCGACGTGCGTGACCGGCTCGTCGCCTTCGAAAAATGTGTGCCGGCGGCCGACCGTGTAATCGATAAGCTGATCGGGCACGGCCAGCACACCGGGCCCCATGGCAGGGGCAATGCCGCCAACCGCGTTGACGGCGATGATGCGCGTTGCACCCGCCTGGTGAAGCGCCCAGATATTGGCGCGATAGTTGACCTCGTGCGGAGGCAGGGTGTGGGCATAGCCATGGCGCGCCAGGAAAATCATCTCCGCCGAACCAATGTGGCCGAATGTCAGGTGACCTGAAGGCTCGCCGTAAGGCGTGCGCACCACCTCGCGGCGGGTGATCTCCAGATTGACGAGATTGGTGAGGCCGGTGCCGCCGATAATTGCGAGCATTTACCTAATTTCCTTTTTTCGCATAGATCGCCGGCAGATTTCGCCATGCGCCTGATACGTCCATGCCGTAGCCATAGATGAAGCGGTTGGGCACGGTGAGCCCGACATACTTCGCTTTCAGCGGTTTCCGGCTGTTGATCTCGTCGCCGTAATCCTTGACGCAGAACACCGCGCATTCGACCGTGAGCGCGCCCTGGCTTTTCAGCAGTTCGACAATCGCCGCCAGCGTGACGCCTTCGTCGAGGATGTCGTCCAGCAACAGTACATGACGCCCCTTCACGTTGTCGCGCGGCACCACCCGCCAGTTGAGATGGGTGCCGATGGTGTTCTCGCCGTAGCGCGACGCCTGGACGATATCGAAATCGAGCGGAAAATCGAGCTGGGGCAGCAGCTGGCCGCAAAACACCACCGCGCCGCCCATCACGCCCAGCACCAGCGGATGCTTGTCGGCGTAGTCGCCATTGAGTGCCTGCGCGACACGTGCCGTCGCGGCATTGACCTCATCGGCGGAGAACAGCACTTCGGAATCGGCGAGCAGGGCTTTGGCGTCTTGTGTATTCATGGGTACTTTTCTGTCAAAAAGGATTCTGCGCGGGCGGGAACGGAATCAGGGCTTGCGGCCGAGATATTTCGAGAATGCCTTGCCGACTTCCGGGTGCCGCATGCCCAGCGCGACCGTGGCCTTCAGGTAACCGAGTTTCGAGCCGCAATCGTAGCGCGTGCCCTCAAATTCGTAGGCAAACACCGGTTGCTCCTTCAGCAGCGCGGCGATACCGTCGGTCAGCTGTATTTCGCGGCCGACGCCGCGCTGGATCTTTTCCAGGTGCGCAAAAATCTGTGGTGTCAGGATGTAGCGGCCGACGACACTGAGCGTCGATGGCGCATTTTCCGGCTTCGGCTTTTCGACAATGGCCGACACCCTGGATACCCGCTCACCCGACCGTTTCGACACCGGCGTGGAGGCGACGATGCCGTAGGACGAGGTCTCGCGCCGTTCGACATTCAGCACGCCGAGGATGGATGACAGGTGCCTCGCATACTGATCGACCATCTGTTTCATCACCGGTGCGCGATGGCCCGCATCGATCAGGTCGTCCGCCAGGATGACCGCGAACGGCTCGTCGCCCACCAGGTGCCGCGCGCACAGCACCGCATGGCCCAGGCCCAGTGCCTCGTGCTGGCGCACATACACATACTGCACGCCGGCCGGCAGCATGTCGCGAACTTCCTGCAACAACTTGTGCTTGCCCTTTTCGTGCAGTTCCGCTTCGAGTTCATAGGCCTTGTCGAAATGGTCTTCTATGGCGCGCTTGCCTCGCCCGGTGATGAAAATCATCTCGGTAATGCCGGCCGCCGCCGCCTCCTCGACCGCATACTGGATCAGCGGCTTGTCCACCACCGGCAGCATTTCCTTGGGACTGGCCTTGGTGGCGGGCAGGAAGCGGGTCCCCAGCCCGGCGACCGGGAATACGGCTCGGGTAATTTTGGCGGTTTTTTTCATTTTCGGATGGCGTCAGCCAGTGGTAAGCATGGCGATGAATCGGATTTCGTCGAGCACCGCGACGCCCAGTTCAAGCGCCTTGTCGAGTTTACTACCTGCCTCTGCGCCGGCGATCACAAAGTCGGTTTTTTTCGACACACTCCCCGCCACCTTGGCACCGGCGGCCTCGAGCCGCTCCTTCGCCTCGTCGCGCGACATGCCTGCCAGGGTACCCGTCAGGACGACGGTCTTTCCGGCGAAGGCGCCGGCGGCGGTCCTGGCATTTACGGCCGGTGCGGACTCGGTCCAGCGCACGCCGCACGCGCGAAGTTGCTCGATCACCTCGAGATTGTGCGGTTCGTCAAAAAACCGGCGGATGCTTTGCGCGACCACCGGGCCGACGTCGTTTACCTCGAGCAGTTGTTCGGGCGTCGCCACGACGATGGCATCGAGCGCGCCGAAGTGCCTGGCGAGGTCCTTGGCGGTCGCTTCGCCGACATGGCGGATGCCGAGGGCGAACAGGAATTTGGCGAGCGTGGTGTGCTTGCTCTTCTCGATGGCCGCCAGCAGGTTGGCGGCCGATTTCTCGGCCATGCGGTCCAGCGCCGACAAGGCCGCGATGCCGAGGCGATACAGGTCTGCCGGCGTATGCACCACGTCCGCCTCGACCAACTGGTCCACCAGTTTGTCGCCCAGGCCATCGACATCGACGGCGCGGCGCTGCGCATAATGCAGCAGTGCCTGCTTGCGTTGCGCGGGACAGATCAATCCGCCGGTACAGCGGGCGATGGCCTCGCCCTCCAG
>JBDTSU010000474.1:0-2965 GCA_039930965.1 Betaproteobacteria bacterium | reverse complement strand
GGTCCGACCTGCAGCTTGAAGTCGTTTCTTTCTAGACGGTCTGGGACGAGGTCAATCGATCATAGGCCAACCACGGCCGGCGGAACGGCCGCCGGCTCGAGATTATTGAAGGCGGGCGGCTGGACGCAGCGAGCCAGTTTTCCTGCGAGGGCGCGGAACTACGGCGTGCGGCCGGATGGCGTTTCGGTGCCGGACTGCGGCGGGGGCTGGGGGCGGGTTGAGTAACTACGAGGCGGATCTCACGAATGAATCGCCGTGAAGCAACCGCGTGCGGCGGCTGGGCGATCGTCATGGCGGGCAGTTACACAATTGAAAGTGCAGTTACAAAAACGGGATTGCTGCGCTCGCGCCAGGACACCACACCGCGGTCTAACTATCAGTAAACACGAGGGTGTGACCTCGTGGCATGGCTGGCACCGCGCTTGCCTGAGACCGGCGGTGGGAACCAGGCAGCTCACGTCAGCAACCGACCGTTGAAGTGCTGGCGCTAGGCCATCAACACCAGTCAGCCCGGCCCAGATCCGATCGTCCTCGTGGCCCAGCGGCAGAATAGCGGTCAAGAAATGCGGAGACGAATTTCGCCGGCAGGAATATCGCCCCTCCCATCGCTTCGGCGGTGCTCAGGCAAGCTGCGTCTTCCGGGTCTTGCACGCCCGGGCCTGCGGTATCCTGAATCGGGTCGCTGGTTGGCGATGATCTTCCTTCTTCTCCTGATGTGGGGCCTCTTGCCAGCAGCCGCGCCGCGGTTGTGGAGTCCGCTCGATGCCGACGGTCCCCAAGCGCCTTCGGTACCTCAGGGGCTCAGGCTGGCGGAAAGCGGAACCTCAAATCAGCAGCCAATCGTCAGCGTTGGTTCAACTCAGACGATTACTCTGCCGGCGACGGCGAACCTCACCGGTACGGCGACCGATGACGGTCTGCCCACCGGCAGCACCCTGACCCGCTGGTGGTCTGCGGTCAGCGGCCCCGGCAGCGTCGCCTTCGGCAACATCTACGCTCCGAGCACCACCGCCAGTTTCTCGATTGCCGGTACCTACGTGCTGCGCCTGACAGCCAGCGACAGTGCACTTTCAACGACCGCCGATGTCACCATCAGTGTGGTCGGTGCGGCGTCGAGCTGCACAGGTGTGACGGTCCAGCCAACAACCCTCGACTTACAGGCGCTCGTCAATGCCCACCCTGAGGGCACGATTTTCTGTCTACAACCGGGCACCTACCGCCCGACCAGCAGTGTGCTGGCACGCAGCGGCGACAGCTTTGTCGGCCAGCCTGGAGTGATCCTGGACGGCCGGAGCACTCTTGACCGGGGAATATATGGCTTCGGCGGCAGCACCGGCCAATCGCATGTAACCGTGCAAGGACTGACGCTGATCAATTACACCGGGGCGGCGATCTCGATGGGGTGGTATTGGACGGTAAGTCACAATGAATTGCACCATAACCGGATCGGCGTAACCGGAAATAGCTATGGCATGGTGGATGGGAATTCAATTCATGACAACCAGCAGTACGGCATCACAGGCGGCCCGGCGACAGATTTGTCGATATTGAATAACGAGGTGGCCCGCAACAACACCGCGGCGGACTGCGGCGGGGCCTGTTATGGGGACGCTGGTGGCTCGAAAATCGTTGGTTCATCAATCGGTACATTCAACCTGATCTGGCGAAACAACAATGTGCACGATAATACCGGAATGGGCATCTGGTCTGACGGGAACGTACGAGCGACCTACGAGAACAACACCGTGTCGAATAATTCGGGGGTGGGAATTTTCCACGAAATTTCGTGGGATGCGGTGATCCGCAACAATACACTAACCAACAATGATTCAGAGTCAATCGGACAATCGTGCTGGCACGGATCACAAATCCATGTCAATAACAGTTCCAACGTGGAGATTTACGGTAACACTGTGACTGCGACCAACGGCGCCAATGGGATCTGCGCGGTCAGTGTCGATCGCAGCGAGACTGCACCACACTCTACCGTTGTCACCAACCTCAACGTTCATGACAATGTGGTCTACATGACCGGGTCTTCAACTTCCGGGATGGTGCAAGACCCCGACTCGGCGAATCGGCCGAATGCGATCAACAATCGCTTTACGAACAACTCCTATTTTTTGCCCGATCTTACCGGTTCGTGGTGGAACTGGCCCAGCGCGTCAAGTTCGCCGGCATCCTGGAGTCAATGGCAGGTTGCCGGTCAGGATACGGGCGGCACCATCAACGCCACGAAATAAACGTCGCCTCACATCCTGAGCGAGCCGCCGCTGGCGAATTGACAGTTGCCCGCCGATCAATGCAGGGTTGCCGTCGAGCCACGGGGGTACGCGACACGCTCGCGCACGCCGCCATTCGGGGACGGCGATTTGCACCGCGTGTAGTTGTTGATGTTAGATGTGGCATCCTGCTTTTGCCGGGGGCGGATCAAGTCAGGGCTGCGGCTCGGCTTTCCAGGCTGACGGCAAGAGCAATTGGATCCGGCGACGTAGAGAGGAATGTGACTGATGGGACGCGGTTCGGTGATGAAGCGGGCAATGGCGAGGATCAGACAACCGTTGACGCTGGCGCTGGGCGAGCCGTTTGCGGTGCCGGCGGAAAAGAATCTCTATCGGCAATTCATCGCAACGCCGGCCGCTTACGCCGGACAGCCACCGCTGATGTTTCATCCGGCCTGCCTTGCCGGCCGGGCGATCCGGTGCCGACCCGAGACGCGTGACTGGAGTTCACTCCAGGATCTTCTGTTCCATCAATTCTATCTCCCTCCGGCTGTCCTTCGCCAGCCGCGAGTGATCGTCGACCTGGGTTGCAACGTTGGCTACACCGCAGCTCACCTGGCGGCGCTGTATCCTACCGCGAGGATATTCGGGCTCGAACTCGACAGTGACAACTTCGCGATGGCGTTGAAGAATACCGATCCCTGGAGGGAGCGCGTCACCCTGTTGAATGCGGCAATCTGGTC
>JBDTSU010000473.1:0-2978 GCA_039930965.1 Betaproteobacteria bacterium | reverse complement strand
TGTCCGAACAATTCTCCCTTGATGGCCCCCAGGCTGTCTCCGCCCATCCGAGCGGCACGCTGAATGTCGATGAAGGCGGGACGCTGCGGATGGAGCTTAGCCGATCATTTGCGCTCCTCGCCACCAGCACTCCCTTGGTTCTGTCGCCCTACGGTTTCGGCAGTTTTGGAGCCGGCCGCCTGATCGAGCCGACTTCCGTTGAGCTTGCAGTGGTTCACAGCGGCGCAGTAGGCATCGGTGCGCGCAGCACCCTCGATATTCCCGGCGGATATCAGGGCGTCTCACTTGGGCTGGAGGTTGCCCGGCAATTTTCCGATTTGCCCAACCTCCCTCATTCCTGGCGAGGGCAAGTCGTGATGGGTTTCCGGTTCTGAAAACCAGTCTTTCAGCATCATCGTGAAGGACAAATTGTCTCGGACTATCGGCACTCTCATTAAGCTGATCGGATCAGCGTCATGAGAGGTCATGAAGGGATTGGTATGTTTTGCGTCATCTTTACAGCGTTATCGGTTCGCTTGCGCTTCTCGAACTAAGCGTATCGCCGGTTCTGGCGCAACACATCCTGCCGCAAGGTGGCTCCGTCGCAGCCGGCAGTGCGACAATTGCGCTCCCTTCAAATAACGCCGTGACAATTACCCAAAGTTCGTCCAGCGCGGTTATCAATTGGAATTCGTTCTCCATTGGGCAGCCGAACACCGTCACCTTCATCCAGCCAAGTTCGAACTCGGCAATCCTTAATCGGGTTACCGGCAACACACCCTCAACTATCGCGGGAAACCTTCGGGCCAACGGGCAGGTCTATCTGGTCAATCCGAATGGCATCGCGATTACGCCGAACGGAACGGTAAATGTTGGCGGGGGGTTCGTCGCCTCGACACTGGGCATCAGCGACAGCGACTTCCTGTCCGGCAAGCGCGGGTTTACCGGCAACGGCAGTTCAGCAGCTGTCAGCAATGCCGGAAAGATCAATGTCGGACGCGGGGGCTTCGTCGCTTTGCTCGGAGGCACGGTCTCCAACGGGGGCACGATCAATGTGCCGCTCGGCAAGGTCGGGCTGGGTTCGGGTGAATCGATTACTCTCGACCTCGCGGGCGACGGCTTCATGCAGGTCGCGGTGCCCACCGCGGCGCGGACGGGCAATCACAAGTCGCTGATTGACGTCTCCGGCAGAATTTCCGCAGCAGGCGGGTCGATCGAGCTCAAGGCGGCAACGGTCAAACAGGCAATCCGCGATGCGGTGAACGTCTCGGGCACCCTGTCCGCACGTTCCGCATCCGGCCGGTCCGGCTCAATCGTGCTCGGCGGTGGCGGAGGCGGCAAGGTCACCGTTGCCGGCAGGCTTGATGTTTCAGCCGGCAAAAAAGCCAAAGCGGCGAATGGCGGCGCAATAGCCATCACAGGTTACAACGTCAAAGTCGCCGACAAGGCACATATCCGCGCTACCAGCAAGACGGCCAACGGCGGCACGATCACCATCACCGGACCGACGGTATCGATTGGCGCGGCCGCGCTCGATGCTTCCGGCGCAACGGGCGGCGGCACTATTCTGATTGGGGGCGGCTTGCAAGGTAGCGGAGCGCTCGCTCACGCCGAAACAGTTGCGGTTGCATCGGGTGCAACACTCAAGGCCGACGCCACAGGAAATGGCAACGGAGGCACAATCGTCGTGTGGTCGGACGGCGCGACCAGCGTCAAGGGTTTGCTCACCGCCACGGGTGCCGATCGGGGTAACGGCGGTACGATCGAAACCTCGGGTCATGACCTCGACGTCGCCGGGATTGCCGTCAATGCCGCAGCACCGCGCGGCGTCGCGGGAACGTGGCTTCTCGATCCATTCAATCTGACCGTCACCGACACTGCCTCGACTGCGATTCAATCGCCGTCCGGAACCTGGACTCCGAACGCGGGCGGCAGCATCGTTCTCAATACCGACGTCAGCGCCGCATTGAATGCCGGCACCAATGTCGTGCTTCAGACCGGCGGCGCCTCGGCAGAAGCCGGCAACGTGAACGTGAATGCCCCGGTTTCGTGGAGCGCCAATACGACACTCACGCTCACAGCGGCAAATAATGTGAATATCAACGCCAACATCACGGCCACCGGCAACACCGCTGGCTTGGTCATCAATCCCAACACCGCGGTTAGTGGCGAACTGTCGAGCGGAACGGGCATATTCAATCTTCACAACGCATCGATCACCCTGTCGGGGGCAACTCCCAGCCTCTCGATCGCCGGCAACAGCTATACCGTGATCAACAGCCTCGGACTGGCGGCAGACGCGGCGGTGGCGCCGGCAATACCGACGCTGCAGGGAATGGCCGCGTCCAGCATGAGCGGATACTACGCGCTCGGAAGCAATATCGACGCCAGCGCAACGTCGGGCTGGAACGCTCTTGCTGGCTTCACGTCGATCGGATCGGTGGGCGTTCCCTTCATCGGCAAATTCGATGGGCTGGGTCATACCATCAGCAACCTCACCATCAATCGTTCCGCCACGGCCGACATGGGTCTGTTTGGATCCACTGGGACGACTGCGATAATTCAAAATATCGGACTGATCGGCGGAAGCGTGACCGCTCTGAGCAGCGCCGGCGGCCTCGTGGGCAGCAATACCGGCACCGTCATCAACAGCTTCAACACAGGCACGGTGAGCGGAGGAAGCAGCCTCGGCGGACTTCTGGGGAGCAACACAGGCACGGTCAGCAACAGCTACGCCACCGGCAATGTGAATGGCACCAGCAGTCTCGGTGGGCTGATGGGAAGCAATACCGGCAACGTCGGGACCAGCTACGCTACCGGCAATGTGAGCGGCACCAGCAGCCTCGGCGGGCTGATGGGCAGCAGTACGACAGGCACCGTAAGCAACAGCTACGCGACCGGCAGCGTGACGGGCACCAGCAGCGTTGGCGGGTTGATGGGCAGCAGCACCGGCCCGGTCGTCAACAGTTACGCCACAGGTGCCGTGAGCGGCACGACCA
>JBDTSU010000472.1:0-2991 GCA_039930965.1 Betaproteobacteria bacterium | reverse complement strand
AAACCGCAGTCGCCGATAACAACTACTCATTATCTTTCCGCAAACCCCTTCGCTAGGCTGCATCCACGTTAACTGTCCGCACGATCCGCAACCGTCCGCATTCCATCGAAGGGGAGATTGTCCATGAGCGATACCACTGACACGAAGAAGCCAACCACCATCGAAGGCGAGGCCACGGTGGCCGATGCCGGCATCGATTCCACCCGCCGCACGCTCATCAAGGGCGCGGCGGCGGTAGCCACTGTTGCCGGCGCGCAGGCGATCACCGGGTTTCCGCTGATCTGGTCGCAGGAAATCAAGGACATCGAGCTACGCCACGTCGGCGTTTCGTATTCCGTGGTCAAGGCGATCGGCGACCAGGCGTCGAAGGACCTCGGCTTCAAGGTGACGATGCAAAACCTCGACACCTCGGCCTCCATCAACCGCTTTGTCACACAGCCGAACACGGTCGACATTGCGGACGTCGAAGGCTGGCAAGCCAAGCTCGCCACCAAGCGCGGCGTGATCCAGGGCATCGAGCGCAAGAAGATCAAGGAATTCGACAACATCCTGCCGATTTTCACGAAGGGTGTGATCGACGGCAAGGTCGTGTCGCGCCAGGGTATCTCGCCCTATGAGGCGATGTACATCTCCAAGCCGGACGCGACCGAGTTGCACGAGGGCGTGACCGACTGGTGCACGTTCCTGCCGCAGGTTTACAACGCCGACTCCATCGGTTACCGGCCGGATCTGATCAAGAAGCCCATCACGGAATGGAAGGAACTGATCAACCCCGAATACAAGGGCAAGGCGGCCATCCTCGACGTCCCGGCAATCGGCATCATGGACGCGGCGCTGTGCTTCGAAAGCGCGGGCGAAATCAAGTACGCCAACAAAGGCAACATGACCAAGTCGGAGATCGATTTCACGATCAACCGCCTGATCGAACTGAAGAAGGGCGGACACTTCCGCGCCACCTGGACCACCTTCGACCAGTCCGTGCAACTGATGGCGGCAGGCGAAGTCATCGTCCAGTCGATGTGGTCGCCGGCCGTCGCATCGGTGCGCGTGAAGGGAATTCCCTGCGTTTATGCACCGGTAAACAAGAAGGGCGACAAGGAAGGCTATCGCGGGTGGTGCAACGGCATGGCGCTCATGAAGCACCTGTCCGGCAAGAAACTCGATGCCGCCTATGAATACCTGAACTGGTATCTGTCCGGATGGCAGGGCGGCTTTGTCGCTCGCTATGGTTACTACAGCCCGGTACCCACCACGGCGAAGAAATTCCTGTCGGCGAATGAGTGGGCGTACTGGTACGAAGGCAAGCCCGCCAAGGAAACCATCCTCGATCCGTACGGTGTAGCGATGGAAAAAGCCGGCGCCCTGCGCGACGGCGGTTCGTTCCTCGAACGTGTGACCAACATCTCCTGCTGGAACACGCTGATGGACGAGGCGCAGTACATGAACAAGCGCTGGAACGACTTCAAGGCTGCCTGACGGGGCGGAAAACTGGAAGGCATTCCCGGGAGAGGAACATTTCTCCCGGGCGTGCGAACGTCATTCGAAAATCAACGGAACGATGAAATGTCAGCAATAGCGACCGCAGCCCCGATGGAGACGGCCCGCAAGGGCGGGTGGCTGTCCTGGCTTTACGTATCGCCGCTCGTATTGGTGCTCGTCCCGTTTTTCGTTGCGCCCATTCTCGTCGTCGTGATCGCGAGCTTCCTGGGGAATGACGGGTTCGGCGGCATGATCCCGCACTTCACGCTGGCCAACTATATCGGTGTGTTCACCGAGGGGCTGACGTTCAAGCTTTACCTGAGCACCATCAAGTTCGCCGTGCTGACATGGGTATTCACATTGCTCATCGGCTTCTGGGTTGCCTACTTCCTGGTGTTCCATGTGCGCAACCAGTTGCTCGCGATCGGCTTGTTCCTGCTGTGCACCGTGCCATTCTGGACGTCCAACATCATCCGCATGATTTCCTGGATTCCGCTGCTGGGCAAGAACGGCCTGGTGAATTCCGCGCTCATATCGACCGGCATCATCGACCAGCCGCTGGAGTTTCTGTTGTTTTCCGATTTTGCCGTCGTGGTGGCCTATACCCACCAATTGACCATCTTCATGATTGTGCCGATCTTCAACGCCATGGCACGCATCGACAAGCGCACCATCGAGGCCGCGGTCGACACGGGCGCCAGTCGTTTCGAAATCATGCGTTACATCATCGTGCCGCTGTCCCGCAACGGCATCGCGCTGGGTTCGATTTTCGTTCTGTCGATCGTCATGGGCGACTTCTTTGTCGTGAAGGTCATGAGCGGCGGCGGATCCGCATCGGTAGTGTCCGCGTTGTTCGAGGACATCGCGGTCCTGCAATATCCGCCGGCTGCGGCCGCTGCTGTTGTGCTGCTGGTGGTCGTCGTGATCATGATCGCGCTCATCCTGCGCACAGTGGACGTGCGTAAGGAACTCACGCGATGAGCGACGCGTCGGTTTCCATCGCGCGCCACCCGAAGTCCGCGCGCAAACGCGCGGCAGTGGGGGCGGAGCCGAAGCGGCCGTGGACTTTCTGGGTGCTCGCGGGCCTGTTCACCGCATACGTGCTGGCACTGTACGGCCCGATGTTGTGCATCTATGTGCTGTCGCTGCAGGATCTGCGCGGCGGACTGGTGTTTCCGATGAAGGGGTTTTCCCTGCACTGGTTCGTCGATCTGTTCACGCAGGTACGTACCGGCGATGTGAAGGGCGGCTTCAATCGTTCGATTACGCTGGCCGTGCTGGTGACGGTACTAACCGTGGTCGGCTCTTTTCTCGCGGGCCTTGCTTTCCGCAACCGGTTCAAGGGCGACAGCATAGTTTTCTACTTGATGATCGGCAGCCTGGTCGTGCCGGGACTCGTGCTCGGCATCGGCATCGGGCTGTTGTTCCAATACTTCGGCTTGCCGTCGACCTGGTTCACGTCCGCGCTCGGCGCACATTTGAGCTGGACCTTGCCGTTCGGCGTGCTGGTCA
>JBDTSU010000471.1:0-2996 GCA_039930965.1 Betaproteobacteria bacterium | reverse complement strand
ATTGGCCGCGCGCACATTCGCTTCCGCCACACCGATGGCGCCGTTGAGCGAGGCCACGGCGGCGCGCGCCTTGTCGAAGCGCGCCTTGGCGGTATCGAGCGTGGCCGAGGAAATGAAATTCTTGTTGGCCAGGTCTTCCGAGCGCTTCAGGTTGGATTCGGCCTCGCGCAATTCCGCCATGCCCTGTTCCACATTTGCCTTCGCCGCACGCAGGCTGGCCTGCGCCTGGTCCTGCGTGGCCGAGACGTCGCGGTTTTCAATGCGCGCCAGGATCTCGCCGGACTTGACGATCGAGCCCTCTTGCACGCCGAGGAATTCAAGGCGGCCGGTCGCCTTGGTGGAGACGGCAGCCTTGCGCTGGGCGGAAACGCGCCCGGTGGCGTTGAGCGCGGTAATCGCCTGCGACGGGTAGGCGCTGGCAACGATGCCGTTCTCGACCTGCTGCGTGCCACTGCCTCCGCGCCAGGCGACGCCGCCGCCGCCGATGATCGCGACCACGATGGCGATGATGACCCACTTCCGCCGCCCGGTCTTCTTGCCCGAGAAGGCTTTTTGATCGCGTGAAATGGTGAGTTTGGACAGGTCGGGTGTCGCCACGGTAAGGTTCCTGAAAAGGGTTCTGGACTAGCGACGAATTATAGGTGATCGACTTCAGCGGCCATTGACGCGATGCGCTGAATGGCGACCTGCCGTGCGCCGGATGCATCAACGCGGCGCGAATCGCCAAACGGGACCGGGTTTATCACACAGTGGAGCGCTGCGCCTTGACTGCCCCATTACGCCTGTCGCCCCGGATTTAGTCCGGGGCCCAATTTGACGTTCGCGAAATTGCGCCAAGCCACTGCATTGGCTTGGCGTTCAGCGGACGCAGAGCGGGCTCTGCGAATTCCCCGCCTCACCCCCGGACTGAATCCGGGGCGACAGAAACTTTCTATCTCCCGCGGCAGGTATGCCGATCAAGCAAACAACCCGCTTACGAACTGATAGCCCCTACTTTCCACCCGGACAAAATCATCAAGCACGGTGAAATGATTGCAGCCGGCGATCTCTTCAACCTGCGGGCAGTTGGTGGGCCACACGCGCTGCAGGTGCCGCGTCTGCGCGCGAAACGCCGGGCTCTCGTCGGCGCCGACCGCGAGATACAGCGGCACCGACAGCCGGCAACGCTGAAAAACCGGCGAGACCAGTCGCGCCGTGGTCGCATCCAGACGCAGGTCTTCATTCATCGAGCATTTCAGCAGTGGTTCGAGATCGGCGACGCCACTGAGCGACACCCCGCCGGCGATGCAGGCGGGGTCCATTCCCCGCTGCCGCCAATCGGTCGCGAACAGCATCGCCACCAGATGGCCGCCGGCCGAATGTCCGGCCAACACGATGCGATCCACCGGTGCGCCATGCCGCGGTCCCTCGGCCAGCAGCCACGCCAGCGCGGCGCGGCAATCGCCGATGATCGCTTCGACGCCAACCGCCGGGCACAGGCGATAGTTGAACGCGGCAACCGAAAGGCCTTCCGCGATGAAAGGCGCCGCGACGAAGGAAAAATCCGACTTGTCCAGCGAGCGCCAGTAACCGCCGTGGATGAATATCACCGTGCCGCGTGCGCCGGGCGCGCGAAACAGGTCCAGGCGATGCCGGCCATCCGGTCCATAGGGCAAGTCCAGATCGGCATCGGCCGTCGCTCGAAACGCCGCCGACGCGCCGCGCCAGCGATCAAAGATCGCCGGATGTTCGGGGACCAGGGCGCGATTGTTGTATTCGCGCTCCAGCACAGGATCGAAGACAGGCATCGCGTATGGTAATGGCGAACACATCGCTTGTGGCTTGTGCATTGAGAGGGAACTTCTAAAAACCCTGTCGTACCGGCGAACAACCACAAGGGTTGCGCCGGGCCGGTACCTAATTTTTCATAAATAATTGACAACAAAAACAAATTAGGCCCCGGCCTTCGCCGGGGCGACAGAAATTTGAGGTTTCGAGAAGCCCCCGAGGGGCAAACCCTAGCACTGGCGAGGCCTCTGGCGGCATATTGCCCGGAAAGGCGCACCGGTGCTAGAGTTTGCCGGTGGGGCACATCCATTGATTCCGTTATGCCAGCGAAGGCCGGAATCCCGTCCTCCGTATTTTCAAAGACTTTGAGCGGACTGGGTCCCAGCCTTCGCTGGGACGACGAATCTTTGAAGGATTCGAGATTTTCCCCGTTCGGTGCCTGACTTCGTCGCTGTCGTGACGAGGGTTTTGCGTTTACAGACGGCCGCTCGCGGCCAAGACTGTGACTTTGTGCAAGAAAATGACGACGTCGCTTGGAATGCGGCGTGTCGTGTGCATATCATGGCGACGAAAACACGGCACGGTGCCGGAGGCAGAGTTGCCAGTTGGCCCGCAAATCCAATCACAGTGAGTGCTCATGTCCAGCGTATTCGATCAGGAAAGCCTGAAAATCGTCGAATTGAAGCCGTGTCCGTTTTGCGGGGACAGCGATGTCTCTTCCTACGTGCGCGGGGGGACAACCGGCATTGTCGAATGCCCTTGCGGCGCGCAAATGTCGGCTGAATTGCCGTATCTGGAACGCGATGGCGAAGGCCGCTCAACACTTTCGGAACAGCAGATCCACATGCTGGAACGGTTTCGCAAGAAACATCGCCTGGCGACACAGGTGGAGGCCGTCAGTTTGTGGTCGCGGTGTCTGGCGGTGGATGCGTGGAATTTGCGGGCGGGGAAAGCGGCGCAGCCGGTGCCGCGCAAGTAGGCTTTGCCCGACGACGTGTCCTTCACGATCCGACGTGCCTTTGCTCAGCCGGCTATCGACACATTGAAATAGAAAGTCCCACCAAGCGGTGGGCCGTTCACTTTCTCGGTGCCGAGAGCCGGAATGTGCCTGAATCGCTGGGTGCGATTCAGGCATGCTTCGCCGCATGCGGCTCAGCACCGTTTGCAGCTTGGGCTGCAAACGTCCAAGCGATGTCCACTGGACATCGCTTAGTCGAACCGGAGTGCCG
>JBDTSU010000470.1:0-3000 GCA_039930965.1 Betaproteobacteria bacterium | reverse complement strand
AGGACAGCGGGGACGGCCTGCGCGAGAAGATGATCAGCATCAACCGCGTCACCAAAGTGGTGAAGGGCGGCCGGATCCTCGGCTTCGCCGCACTGGCCGTGGTCGGCGACGGCGATGGCCGCATCGGCATGGGCAAGGGCAAGGCGAAGGAAGTGCCGGTCGCCATCCAGAAGGCGATGGAAGAGGCGCGGCGCAAGATGGTCAAGGTCCGGCTGAAGAGCGGCACCCTGCACCACGCGGTCGAAGGCCGTCACGGCGCGACCAAGGTGTTCATGCAGCCGGCGTCGGACGGAACCGGTGTCATCGCCGGCGGTCCGATGCGAGCGGTGTTCGAAGTCGTCGGCGTGACCAACATCCTGGCCAAGTGCCACGGCTCGACCAATCCGTACAACCTCGTGCGCGCGACGATCAATGCGCTCGAAAACTGCAATGCCCCCGCCGACATCGCCGCCAAGCGCGGGATGACGGTCGAACAGCTCACGGAGGCGTAACCATGGCGGCGCAAAAGAAGCTGCGGGTCACACTGGTTAAGAGCATCGCCAGCACCAAACAGGACCACCGCGATACTGCGCGTGGCCTGGGTCTCAAATGGACCAACCACACGGTCGACGTGATCGATACGCCGTCGACGCGCGGCATGGTGAACAAGATCGGCTACCTGCTCAAGGTCGTCGAGGTAGCTGCTTAATCGGGAGCCGGTCATGCGCTTGAATACGATCAAACCGGCCGAAGGGTCGAACAAAGCCCGCCGCCGCGTCGGACGCGGCATCGGCTCGGGCCTCGGCAAGACCGCGGGTCGCGGTCACAAGGGGCAGAAGTCGCGCTCCGGTGGCTTCCACAAGGTCGGCTTCGAAGGCGGCCAGATGCCGCTACAGCGCCGGTTGCCCAAGCGCGGCTTCGTCTCGACCACGCGCAACGACACCGCCGAAGTGCGGATGTCCGATCTCGCCAAGCTGCCGGTCACCGATATCGACCTGCTGGCGTTGCGTGCCGCAGGCCTCGTTCCGGCAAGCGCCAAGGCCGCGAAGGTGATCAAGACGGGCAAGCTCGAAAAGGCGGTGAAGCTCACGGGCATCGCCGCGACCAAGGGTGCCAAGGCGGCAATTGAAGCTGCGGGCGGCAATGTCGCCTTGAACGGCGACGCGACGAGTCTTTGACCGATTTGTAATTGACAGAATTGACGCTAACTCCAGGAAACAACGTTGGCCACGATTAATCCAGCCCTGAAGAGTGGTTCGCGGTACGCCGATCTGAAGCGGCGGCTGTGGTTCCTGCTCGGCGCGCTTGTTGTTTACCGGATCGGGACCCACATCCCGGTGCCGGGCATCAACGCGAGCGTTCTGGACGAACTCTTCAAGTCGCAGCAAGGCGGCATCCTCGGCCTCTTCAACGTGTTCTCGGGCGGTGCGCTCTCGCGCTTCTCGATCCTCGCGCTGGGAATCATGCCGTACATTTCGGCGTCGATCATCATGCAGTTGTGCACGGTGGTCGTTCCGTCGCTCGAGGCGCTGAAGAAGGAAGGGGAAGCCGGCCGGCGCAAGATCACGCAGTACACACGCTACGCGACGCTCGGTCTCGCGTTTTTCCAGGCCGTGGGAATCTCGATTGCGCTCGAAGCGCAGCCGGGACTCGTGATGCACCCCGGTACCGGTTTCCGCATGGTGACGGCGATCACGCTGGTCACCGGCACGATGTTCCTGATGTGGCTGGGCGAGCAGATCACCGAACGCGGTCTGGGCAATGGGATTTCGCTGCTGATCTTTGCCGGCATCGCCGCGGGCCTGCCAAATGCAATCGGCCTCACGCTGGAGCAGGCGCGCACCGGGGCGTATTCGATTCCGCTGGTCCTGGGCATTGCCGCGCTGGTGGTGGTGGTCACGGCATTCGTGGTGTTCGTCGAGCGCGCGATGCGCAAGATACTGGTCAACTACGCGAAGCGACAGGTCGGCAACAAGGTCTACCAAGGCCAGAGTTCGCACCTGCCGCTGAAACTCAACATGGCGGGTGTGATTCCGCCGATCTTCGCCTCGTCGATCATCCTGTTCCCGGCGACGATTGCGCAATGGTTCGGCAGCGGCGAAAACACGATCTGGTTGCGCGACCTCGCGGCCGCGCTCGGGCCTGGGCAGCCGGTGCACGAAATCCTGTACGCGGCGGCGATCATTTTCTTCTGCTTCTTCTACACGGCGTTGCAGTACAACCCGAAGGAGACGGCGGAAAACCTGAAGAAGAGCGGTGCGTTCGTGCCCGGGTATCGACCCGGCGAACAGACTGCGAAGTACATCGAGAAAATCACGCTGCGACTGACGATGATCGGAGCGATCTATGTGACGGTTGTCTGCCTGATCCCCGATATGCTGATCGCGTGGCGCAATGTGCCGTTCTACTTTGGCGGCACGTCACTGATGATTATCGTGGTGGTCAGCATGGATTTCATGACGCAGGTGCAGGCGTACATGATGTCGCAACAGTATGAAAGCCTGTTGAAGAAGGCGAATTTCAAAGGCGGCCTGCCGACGCGTTGATGTCAAAGGAAGACGTCATACAGATGCAGGGAGAAATCTCGGAAACGCTGCCCAACGCGACGTTCCGGGTAAAGCTGGAAAATGGCCATATGGTGCTGGGCCACATATCGGGAAAGATGAGGATGAACTACATCAAGATCCTTCCCGGCGACAAGGTGACGGTCGAGTTGACGCCATACGACCTCTCCCGGGCGCGGATCGTTTTTCGCGCCAAGTAGTTTTGGCAAATGAGTTGGCAAATGAGTTGGCAAATGAGCAGGCAAATGAGCAGGCAAATGAGTAGCAAAATAAGTTTGAGCCGAAAGGATAAGCGATGAAGGTGCTCGCTTCTGTGAAGAGAATCTGCCGCAAGTGCAAGGTGATACGGCGCAAGGGTGTGGTCCGCGTGATTTGCGAGGACCCACGGCACAAGCAGCGTCAGGGTTAATCAGGAAAACCGAACATGGCTCGTATAGCTGGCGTAAACATTCCCAAT
>JBDTSU010000469.1:0-3000 GCA_039930965.1 Betaproteobacteria bacterium | reverse complement strand
AATTCCTTTCCGCCCCGGGCGTGAAGCGCTTATCGCGCATCACCACCGCCAACGGCCGCGATTTGGTATTTTCATACGCCCGCCAGACGTAAGAGCCGATGATGCCTAGGCCCAGCATGTTCAGTCCCGAGAAAAATACCACGGCGATGACGGTTGCGGCGTAGCCGGGAACATCGATGCCGCCGGTCATGCGGCTGATCAACACCACCAGTCCCATGACGACGCTGGTGAGCACGCCCAAAGCACCGAGCGCGACAAAAATCTTGATCGGCAAATCCGAGAAGGAATAGATGCTGTCCAGCAGGTACTTCAGCTTGCCACGGAATTTCCACGCGCTGCGGCCATGCTCGCGTGGCTGGCGCGCATAGGGAATCAGCTTGCGGCGAAAGCCCAGCCATAGCAGTTGCCCGACCAGGGACGTGTGGGACTCCTGGAAAGCAAGCAACTGTTCGCGGAAGGCGCGATTACAGGCGAAGACGTCCACACCACCGGGCGGCAATTCCCGCTGGATCAGATGGCGATAGAGGCCCCAGAACAGGCCGGCGGCGAGGCGCGTGGTCCATGGGTCGGCGCGGCTGATGCGGGTGCCGAGCGCCACGTCGCATTCGTCGTGCTGCAACGCGGCAAACGAGTCCACGATCAGTTCCGCCGGCTCCTGAAGGTCGGCGGCCATTACCGCGAAATAGCGGCCCCCGGCGGTCTTCAGGCCTTCGCGAATCGCCGCGAACGAACCAAAATTGCGCGACAGCAGCAGTAGTCGCGACGGATATGTCGCCTTGACCAGCCCGGCCTCAAGCAGTTCGTAGGAGCGGTCCGGGCTGCCATCCACCACGCAGATGACCTCAATGCCGCCATCGACCTGCCGGTGCAATTGCGCGAACCGCTCCAGCAACCGCGGAATATTTTCCTCGTTGCGATAGACCGGAACGATCAGGGTGCAATCCGGGCTGCCGCCGAGAGTGAGGCTAGGGCCTGAAGCGGTTGCAGGCATCGATAACATGCGCAATTTCCTCGTCGCTGAGGGCAGGGTGGCAGGGGAGAGTGAGTATCTCGTCGGCCAGGGTTTCGGTTACCGGCAGGCGAATTTCCGCGTAGCGGTCGGCGAACATCGGCTGGTGATGATCCGGCAACGGATAGTGAATATCGGTCTGGACACCCGCGGCGGCCAGGTGCGCGGCCAACTGAGAGCGATGTGGGGTGCGCAACACGTACAGGTGGACCACGTCGGCTTCGTCGTCGCGGCGTTGAATCGTGATATGCGGGTTCCGGATGCCCTGGAAATAGCGTCGCGCCACCGCGCGCCGCGCCGAGTTCTGCGTGTCCAGCCAGCCGAGTTTCACCTTGAGCAGGGCGGCCTGCATTTCGTCGAGGCGCGAATTGCGCCCGCCCGGCAGTTCGCAGTGGTACTTGCCGGCCCAGCCATACTGGCGCAGTTGACCGACGCGCCCGGCAAGGACGGTGTCGCTGGTGATGACGGCGCCGCCGTCACCGAGCGCGCCCAGGTTCTTGGTGGGATAGAAACTGAAGCAGCCGGCATCGCCGAAGGTGCCGCCATGCCGGCCGCCGCGCCGTGCGCCATGGGCCTGCGCACAATCCTCGATCACCGGCGCACCCGCAGCGTGCGCCAGGGAGGCCAGCTCTTCGATGGGTGCCATCCGCCCATAAAGGTGGGTGATGATCACCGCACGCGGCCGCAGCGCCAGGGCGGCGCGCAGCCCGCCGACAGCCATGTTCATCGTTTCCGCATCGACATCGACGAATACCGGCTCCGCCCTGCAGGCGCCGATGGCGATGCTGGCGTACCCGCCGGCATTGGCGGTGGTGACCACTTGGTCCCCGGCCTGTACGCCCACCGCGCGCAGGGCGGTTTCGAGCGCATCGGTGCCGTTGGCCACGCCAATGCAATGTCCGGCGCCGCAGTATTGCGCAAAGGCGGCCTCAAAGCGAGCGACATCGTTGCCCAGCACGTACCAGCCCGACACGATCACCCGCTCGCAGGCGGTGCGAAGCTCATCAAGTCCGGCTTGATGGGCTCTCGCCAGGTCGTTAAGGGCAATCATGGGCGATCGTGGGCGATCATCAGGGTTGAGGTCGGTCGAAACGGATGGGTGGGACGCGCCGAGTAGTATGCCATCAACGGCTCGGAATCCACGTCGCGCGCGGGGCGGATGCAGGTGGATGCCAGCCGCAGCCTTGATTCACAGCAAGCCCGCGGCAATTGTCTTTCCCGATGGGTCCCGGCTGTGTGACAATTGATCCAGATCCGCCATTGTTTCCGTCACGACCACCGATCCGCCCCACAATGACCGACCTCGCCATTGTCTTTCAGAAAATCGAGCAGGAGCGCAGCGCCGCCCTCGACGAGGCGTTTAGCGCCTGGTATCCCGAGCTCAAGAAGATTGCCCACGCGCGGCTCACCCGCACCGGTCTCCAGGGCAGCATGCAAACCACCGCCCTGGTGCATGACAGCTACATGAAACTGGCCACCGGTCCCAATCGGGATTTTTCCAACCGGCTGCAATTCCTGGCGTATGCCTCGCGCACGCTGCGCAGCATCGTCATCGACACCATTCGTGAAGAGCGGGCGCTGCGGCGCGGCGGGGATCTGGACCTGGTGACCCTCGATACCGCGATCCAGGAAGGCATGGGTGCGGCGATAGACGTCGAGGATGTCAACGCCGCCATGGACGACCTCGCCAAGCTCGATCCGGCGCTGGCGCGGTTGGTCGAGATGCGCTTTTTTGGCGGCATGTCGGCCGTCGAGATCGCCGAGACGCTGGGCGTATCCGAACGTACCGTGCAGCGTGAATGGACCAAGGCGCGCGCATTGCTGTTGACCATGATCGAGAACTGACGGCAAGGCACACTGGCGGTTTTTCGGTCGGTACGCCGTTTAAAGATAGAGCGGATCGATTCGAAGCCCCCCATTCAAGACGCCGGCGCCTGCCCACCATGAACATATCCCCGGAACTCTGGCGGCAGATTGATCCGCTGCTGACC
>JBDTSU010000468.1:0-3007 GCA_039930965.1 Betaproteobacteria bacterium | reverse complement strand
AACGGGCAGGCTACCGGCTTGGTCATCAAGACCTACGACGGGCGTCCCGTTAAGGTCGAAGGCAATCCGGATCATCCGTCGAGCCTGGGCGCGGCGACTGCGATGATGCAGGCCAGCGTGCTCGATATCTACGATCCCGACCGTTCCAAGCTGGTCCTGAATGCCAAGAAGGAATCCACCTGGGAAGCGTTCTCCACCGCCGCTGCCGGGTTGAACCTGGGTGACGGCGCCGGTTTCCGGATCTTGAGCGAGGCTGTGGTATCGCCGACGCTCGAAAGCCTGCGCGGTCAACTGCTGGCGAAGTATCCGGCGGCTCGCTGGGTAGAGTTCGACGCGGTCTCTCGCGAGAATGAGCGCCAGGGCGCGATGATCGCCTTCGGGCAGGCGTTGCACGCGCTACCGCAATACGACAAGGCCCGCGTGGTCCTGTCGCTGGATCACGATTTCCTGGGTCTCGATACGGCTTCGCCGCTCGCGACCAAGTTGTTCTCCAAGCGCCGCCGCGTGGAAGCCGAAGAAGACATCGAGCGGATCAGCCGCTTGTATGTCGTTGAGAGTCAATTCTCTCTGACGGGCGCCAATGCCGAGCATCGGTTGCGCGCTAAGGGCGGGGAAGTACGGCAGTTCGCCTCCGACCTTCTGGCTGGACTGGCGGCAGCGCCGTCAGCTGGCAACGACAAGCGCTCGCAGTTCCTCGCCGCCGTTGCTAAGGACCTGAAGGCTGCGGGCAAAGAAGCGTTGGTGGTTGCCGGACCTCGGCAGCCTGCTGCGGTTCACGCGCTGGCGCATCAAATCAATCAAGCGCTGGGCGCCAACGGTTCGACGGTGCTCTTTGCCTCCGCCGCGCGGCCTGACCGCGTGGATGCCGGCATCGAAGGCTTGAAGACGTTGACTGGCGCGATGAACGCAGGTCAAGTGAGCACGCTAGTCATCCTTGGCGGCAATCCCGTGTATGCGGCTCCGGTCGATTTGCCGTTCATCGACGCGCTTGCCAAGGTCGCGAATTCGATTCACCTCGGCATGCACGTCAACGAAACCGCCGAGGCGGCCAAGTGGCACCTGCCGGAAGCGCATTTCCTCGAAGCCTGGGGCGACGCGCGCACCGCTTCGGGAGTCTCCGCGATCCAGCAGCCAATGATCGACCCGCTGTACGGCGGCAAGAGCGCGATTGAGTTGATCGCCGAGTTGGTGGGTAACGCCGACAAGCGCGGCTACCAGATTGTCAAGAAGTTCTGGTCGGCGCAGGTGAGCGAAGCCGCATGGCGCAAGGCTTTAAATGACGGTGTGATTGGGTCCACCTCTGCAACAATTTCTCCGACGATGAACGCGGCTGCGATAGCGACCGCGCTCGCTGCGTCTCCGGCTTCCGCGGCCAATGGCGTGGAAGTCGCCTTCGTGCCCAGCTCCGCTGCCTGGGACGGCAAATTCTCCAACAACGCCTGGATGCAGGAAACGCCGGACTCCATGACCAAGTTGGTCTGGGACAATGCGGCGATGGTCAGCCCGAAGATGGCTCGCGATCAGCAACTCGCGAATGGCGACATGGTCACCCTGGCGCAAGGCAACTACAAAGTGGACGCCGCGGTCATGATCCAGCCGGGTCAATCCGACGGCACGGTGACCCTATCGCTGGGTTACGGCCGAACCCGCGCCGGCAGCGTCGGCAACGAAATCGGCTTCAATGCCAACTTGATCCGCACCTCCGACAATTTCTGGTACGCGCCAGGATTCACGGTATCGAAGACCGGCGCAACCCACGTTCTCGCGACAACCCAAGAACACGGCACCATGGTGGAGCCTGCCGAACTCGGCGGCAATACCCGCCCGGTGTTCCGCGAAACCAGCATCGAAGAGTATCGCAAGGAACCCGGCGTCATCAAGGAGATGGTCGAGGTTCCCGAACTCGAATCCATCCACCCTGCGGTCGCCGATTATTCGAGCGGCTATCAGTGGGGCATGGCGATCGACTTGGGCGCTTGCACCGGCTGCAACGCCTGCATCGTGGCTTGCCAGGCTGAAAACAACACGCCGGTCGTCGGCAAAGACCAGGTCCTCCGCGGCCGCGAAATGCACTGGCTGCGCGTCGACCGTTACTACGTCGGCAACGAAGAAGATCCCCGCGCGGTCGAGCAGCCGATCCCGTGTATGCAGTGCGAGAACGCTCCCTGCGAATACGTTTGCCCGGTGGCCGCAACAACGCACAGCCCCGAGGGCTTGAACGACATGGCGTACAACCGCTGCGTCGGCACCCGCTACTGCGCCAACAACTGCCCCTACAAGGTGCGGCACTTCAACTTCCTGAACTTCCACAAGCAGATGCCGGACATCATGGCGATGGTCCACAATCCGGAAGTGACCGTGCGTATGCGCGGCATCATGGAAAAGTGCACCTACTGCGTGCAGCGCATCCAGAACGCCAAGATCACGGCCAAGGCCGACGGCCGCCAGCTGGGCGACGGCACTCCGCGTGAACTGAAAGACGGCGACGTGGTGACGGCATGTCAACAAACCTGCCCTGCGGATGCGATCGCCTTTGGCAACATCAACGACCCCATCAGCCGCGTTGCGAAGCTGAAGAAGCAAGAACGCAACTACGGGTTGCTTGAAGAATTACAAGTGAAGCCGCGCACCACGTACCTCGGCCGGCTGCGCAATGTGAATCCTGAATTGGAGAAGGAAGCATGAGCGTCGCGGTAAGGCAGGACCCTCAACTTCTGGATACAAATCCTCCGCTGATCCAAGGCGGCAAGGACTTCCACGAAGTCACCCATGACATCAGCTCGATCACCGAAGCCAAGGTGTTCGAGACTCCCATGAAGTATTGGATTGCTCTGAGTATCACCGGCTCCGTGCTGGCGTTGCTCGGCGCGATGCTCGCATACCTGGTCGCCAATGGCGTCGGCGTGTGGGGCAACAATCGTCCCATCGGCTGGGCGTGGGACATTACGAACTTCGTCTTCTGGATCGGTATCGGCCACGCCGGAACGCTGATCTCGGCGATCTTGTT
>JBDTSU010000467.1:0-3010 GCA_039930965.1 Betaproteobacteria bacterium | reverse complement strand
CCTGAATCTGCTGGCGCTGAAAAACCGCCAGTTCCGCCTGGGCGCTGCGCTGCTCGAATTCACCGATCCGTGCCAGCCGTGCTCGGCGATGGAGGAAGCGCTGGGTCGCGGCGGCTACAACGCGATGCGCGGCCACGGCGGGATCTGCGCCCGCATCATCGAGGGCGGCGTGATCCGGCTGGGGGACACGCTGGAGGCGCTTGCCTGACCCGCCCGTCGAGCGCTGATCAGGTCCGGAACATGAAATACGCGGCGCCGACCAGGCACAACGATGCCCACAGATAATCGAGCTTGAGCGGCTGGTTCATGTACAGCACCGCGAAGGGGACGAACACCGTCAGCGCAATGATCTCCTGCATGATCTTCAGCTGCGCCAGGTTCAGGGTGCCGTAGCCGATGCGGTTGGCGGGCACCTGGATCAGGTATTCGAACAGGGCGATGCCCCAACTGACCAGCGCGGCGATCCACCACGGCTTGCCCGACAGGTCGCGCAGATGGGCATACCAGGCAAACGTCATGAAGACGTTCGATGCGGCCAGCAAAAGAATGGTCTGGAGTGTGACGGGCATGGCACCGCGACGCAGCGCCCGCGTTTGACGCGGACTCGAAAACCCCGGGGCGGTGGTTCAGGCGGCGGCCAGCGCCTGGATTCGCTTGCCGCCCTTGGTAATGGTCTGGCTCAGCGATTTTACCAGCACGTAGACGGTGTCGAGATGCGGCGTGGCGATGTCCTGCAGCCGCGCGATCTCGAGGACCGATCCGACCAGCGCGTCGATTTCCGGTTCGCGCCCCGTTTCGACGTCCTGCAACATCGACGTCTTGTGCGCGCCGACCTTTTCGGCGCCGGCAATGCGCTTGTCGATCGAGACCCGGAACGTGATGCCGATCGATTCGGCTACCTGCTGCGCCTCTTCCATCAGCTTCTTCGCCAGTTCGCGCGTGGGCGCGAAGCGGCAGATCTGTGCGAGCGTCTTGTGCGTCAGTGCCGACAACGGGTTGAAACTCAGGTTGCCCCACAGCTTGAGCCAGATCTCGCACCGGATGTTGTCGAGCACCGGCGACTTGAATCCGGCCTCTTCGAACAGCGCCGCGAGTTGCGTGACACGGGGCGTAATCTGCCCGTCGAGTTCTCCCAGCGGAAAGCGCTCGCCTTCGACGCAGCGAATGACGCCGGGCGCCGTGATCAACGCCGCCGGGTACACCACGCAGCCGATCAACTGGTCGACATCGAACTCGGCGGCCAGCCTGCCGTGCGGGTCCACCGAGCGCAGGACGGTGCCTTCCAGCGCGCCGCCATGTTTCTTGAAATACCAGAAAGGAATTCCGTTCTGCATCGGGATGACCAGCGTTGCGGCATGGCAGAGCTGCTTGATCTGCGCGAGCACCGGTTCCATCTGATGCGCCTTCAGCGCCACCACTACGATGTCCTGCTGACCGAGGGCGGTGATGTCGTCCGTCGCATGCGCCACCTGGGCGATGCGTTCGCGGCCGTCGGCTTCGATCAGCGTCAGGCCTCGTTCCCGGATCGCCCGCAGATGGGCGCCCCGGGCAACCAGGCTCACCTCATGACCGGCGAACGCAAAGCGCGCTCCGACGAACCCCCCGATAGCTCCAGCTCCAATGACACAAATACGCATGGTGCACCCGTCGCTGCTGATCTGAACCATCCCATTCTCTCATATGCAATGCAACAAACATGCATTCCAAATTGGGCGATTTCTTCTATTTGCGCTTCTGTGAGGCACGTTTGTTGCAATGCACAAACAACACTAATCCAAACTGGTGCGCCGGCAGCGCTCCTCACCGACATTTCGAGGAAAGCGGCGGGACGCAACACGCCTCAAGCGCGCGGCACGCCCGCCAGTCGTCGACCTACGCTGGCCCTGTGAACTTGACCACAGTCAATGCCCGGTGGGACCCCAATCACGTATTGTTCAGGGTCTGCCTTCGACAACCGCGGTTCGCCACGCCACCGGAAAGCTCCATCGCCGCCATGCTCAACAAAGTCATTGCCATTCATCCGGCGAATCCCGGTCCCGGCAAGATGCGCTCGACGCCCAAGGGGCGCAGCGTCGACCCGATCGCACTGGCGGAGGTCCAGGCGTTGCTGGGCGACGCGCCGCGCCGTCCCGATCTGCTGATCGAGCATCTGCACAAGCTGCAGGATCGGTACGGCCAGCTGTCGGCCGCACACCTGGCCGCCCTGGCGCGGGAAATGCGGCTGGCCCAGGCCGAAGTGTACGAAGTCGCGACGTTCTATCATCATTTCGACGTGATTCGCGAAGGCGAATCCAGCCCGCCCGGGCTCACTGTCCGGGTTTGTGAATCGCTGTCGTGCGAAATGGCGGGCGCCAAAGACCTGCTGGCCGGATTGCCGGGCATCCTCGGCGCCGGCGTGCGCGTGATACCCGCGCCGTGCGTCGGCCGGTGCGAGCAGGCGCCGGTCGTGGTCATCGGACAGAATCCATTGGCCGGGGCAACGCTCGAAGGCGTGCGTGCGCTGGCCGACGCCGGCGACAAGACCTGCGACATCGCCGCGTACACGGGCTATGACCAGTATCGCGCGGAGGGCGGCTATGCGCTACTGGGCGAATGCCAGGCCGGCCGGCGCGAGCGCGAGGCGATCATCAAGACGCTCGAAGACTCGGCGCTGCGCGGATTGGGCGGCGCCGGCTTTCCCGCCGGGCGCAAATGGCGGATCGTCGCGGCCGAACCCGCGCCGCGGCTGATGGCCGTCAACATCGACGAGGGCGAGCCGGGCACGTTCAAGGACCGCTACTATCTCGAACGCGATCCGCATCGCTTCCTCGAAGGCATGCTGATCGCCGCCTGGGCGGTCGGGATCGCCGACATCTACATCTACCTGCGCGACGAATATGCGGGCTGCCGCGAAATCCTGACGCGCGAACTCGCCGCGCTGTCGGCCGATCCCCCCGGCCTGCTGCCGGCGATCCACCTGCGCCGCGGCGCCGGCGCCTACATCTGCGGCGAAGAGTCGGCGATGATCGAA
>JBDTSU010000466.1:0-3019 GCA_039930965.1 Betaproteobacteria bacterium | reverse complement strand
ATGCCGTGGTCAGTCGAACGAAAAATCGCTCGCCCATCGACCCATTCTCGAACGCCCCCCATGAATTATGCAGGCTAGTCCCGCCTAAATCCGCTCGCGCCGGGACATGGCCCGGCCGTTCGCGATCAGCTGCCCGAAAAATCTGCCCGGCGTGTAGATCAATACGCCTGCCCGCGGCTTCGTTCACAATAGCGCCTGCCCGTCACGTTGCCAATCGCGAACGGCGCGGCACCCCAACGGAGATAACGGCATGAACCACCCCGCCTACGACGAACTCGCCACCACCTGGCGGCGCCTGCATCACTTCAGCCATCTGCAAGCGCTCGCCTCCTGGGATCGCGCCGCGCTGATGCCGGCCAACGGCAATGCCGCGCGTGCCAACGCCATGGCCGAAATGGATGGACTGCTGCATCGCCTGCGCACCGATCCACAACTGGCGGCAAATCTCGAACGCGCGCAGGGCGAGACGCTTGACGACATGCAGCGCGCGAACCTGCGCGAGATCCGCCGCGACTGGCGTTCCGCCAACGCGCTGCCCGAAGCGCTGGTACAGGCGCAGTCGCTGGCAATCGCGCGCTGCGAACATGCCTGGCGGGCGCAGCGCCCCGCCAACGACTGGGCGGGATTCCTGCCCAACTTTCGCGACGTGCTGAAACTCGCGCGCGAGCAGGCGCAACGCCTGGCCGACCACACCGGCTTGGCACCCTACGACGCACTGATGGACAACTACGAACCCGGCATGACCGGCGAGATCCTCGAGCAGCTATTTGGCGATCTGCAGCAATGGCTGCCCGGGCTGGTGCGGAAGGTCCGCGAGAAGCAGTCGCGCGAAACGGTCATTGCGCCCGTCGGCCCGTTTTCGAAGGCCGCGCAACACGCCATCGGCCTGGAGGCGATGAAGCTGCTGGGTTTCGATTTCGAGGCCGGGCGCCTCGACGAGAGCGCGCATCCGTTTTGCGGCGGGGTGCCGGAAGACACCCGCCTCACCACACGCTATCGCGAGGATGATTTTGTCGGCAGCCTGTGGGGCATCATGCACGAAACCGGCCATGGCCGTTATGAACAGAACCTGCCGCGCGACTGGCTCGGCCAGCCGGTGGCGTGGGCGCGGAGCGCGGCGATTCACGAAAGCCAGAGCCTCAGTTTCGAAATGCAGATCGGCCTTTCCCGCGCCTTTGTCGGGCTGCTGGCGCCGCGTATGTCGGCGCACTTCGGCCAACAGCCGGCCTTCGACCCGGACAACCTGTATCGCTGGCTCACGCGCGTGCAGCCCAGTTTCATTCGTGTGGAAGCCGACGAACTGACCTATCCGCTGCATGTGATCCTGCGTTACCGCCTTGAGCGCGATTTGATCGAAGGCCGCGCCGAGGCCGAAGACATTCCCGCGCGCTGGGATGCCGCGATGCTGTCGCTGATGGATATCGATACCCGCGGCAACTACCAGAATGGCTGCATGCAGGACGTGCATTGGGGCACCGGCCTGTTCGGTTATTTTCCCAGCTACACGCTCGGCGCGATGTACGCCGCGCAATGGTTCGCGACGATCCGCCGCGCCGTGCCGGACCTCGATGCACGCATGGCTGCCGGGGACCTGGCACCGGCGTTCGATTGGTTACGCGAGAATATCTGGCGTCAGGGAAGCCGCTGGACGACGACGGAACTGGTGACGCGCGCGACGGGCGGGCCGCTGGACCCGGCCCATTACCGCCGGCATCTTGAGGCGCGATACCTGGGTTGAAAGATCCGCCGTCCCAATTTCTTCCGTGCCCGCAAGGTTTAGGGAAGACCTTGTGACTGGTCGAAGCAAATGCGGCAATACTAAATATGGGGAATCTGAAATGACCATCGGCGTAGGCGGCATGACCAAGGAAGCGGCACTTGCGTCCCTGTCCAACATGACGCAGGGTGTGCAGCCGATTGCGCCGGACGAATATGCGCAGCGCATTGCCCGCGCGCAGGCCGCCATGCAGTCGCAGGGCATCGCGGCCACCTGGGTGCATGCCGGCACCAACATGACCTACTTCACCGGCACCAAGTGGCATCCGAGCGAGCGCATGGTCGGCGCCATCCTGCCGGCCCACGGCGCCATCGAGTACATTGCGCCTTACTTCGAACAGAACACGCTGCGCGATTTCATGGTGATAGAGGGCAACGTCAACGTCTGGCACGAGCACGAAAGCCCGTACCGCCTGCTCGCCTACACGCTGAAACGCATGGGCATCGCGGGTAACAACGCGCCGCCACCACGCATCGGTGTCAGCGAGGACACGCCGTTCTTCATTGTCGATGGCGTCAGTCAACTTGATGCCGGCTATCAGCTGGTCAATGCCCGGCCGGTGACCGCGCATTGCCGTACCCGCAAATCGGCGCATGAAATCGCCTTGATGCAGCGCGCCAAGGACATGACCCTGGCGGTCCACCAGGCCGCGGCCGGCATCCTGCAGGAAGGCATTACCACGACGGAAGTCACTGCGTTCATTCACGAGGCTCATAAGGCGGTTGGCGCGGCCGGATCATTCTTTTGCATTGTCCTGTTCGGCGAAGCCACCGCTTTCCCGCATGGCGTCAGGAATCCGCAGACGCTGAAGCAGAACGACATGGTGCTGATCGACACCGGCTGCCAGGTCGAGGGCTATATCTCCGACATCACCCGCACCTATGTGTTTGGGGAGGCGAATGACCGGCAGCGCGCGGTGTGGAACGCGGAGAAGGCCGCGCAGGCGGCGGCATTCGCCGCCGCGCAACCCGGCGTGGCATGCCGGGAAATCGATATCGCGGCGCGACGTTCATTGCAGGCGAGTGGCTTCGGCCCCGACTACCAGTTGCCGGGACTGCCGCATCGCACCGGCCACGGCATCGGCCTCGATATTCACGAATGGCCCTACCTGGTCGGCAGCGATGCGACGCCGCTGGCCGAAGGCATGTGCTTCAGCAACGAGCCGATGATCTGTGTGCCCGGCGAATTCGGTATCCGCCTCGAAGACCATTTCTACATGACGGCGACGGGGCCGAAGTGGTT
>JBDTSU010000465.1:0-3019 GCA_039930965.1 Betaproteobacteria bacterium | reverse complement strand
ATCTCGCGACCACCGGTCACCAGGTCACTTCGCAGCTCAAGGCCATGATCACCGGTTGGGAAGAGGTCGAATAGGTCGCGCATTCAATCAACCAGGAGCACCACCATGAAACTCAGAAAATCGCTCATCGCCGCCGCAGTTATGGCACTGCTGGGCACGGCGCTGTCTGCCGAGGCCTACGATGCCGACTGGAAACGCGGTCGAATCTATTATCGAAGCGTGTGCACGTCGTGCCACGTCGCCTCGCCGATCGGCTCGATCAATCCCAGCGCCCGGACCAAGGCGGAATGGGCCGCTTACCTGAAAGCGGACAAGCACGCCAAGGCCAAGGACACCGTCAAGGAATACGTCAGCAAGGCCTACCGCGCCAAGATCAAATCGGCGAACAAAGCGGCCGAAAAATTCGCCGATGTACCCGATCAGGAATTGCTGGACGACGTCGCCGCGTTCCTCACCAAGGGCGCCAAGGACGGCGATGCACCGGCCAGTTGCAGCTGACGCCATTCACCAGGCCGACCCCTTTTACTCTACCGCAGGAGAACATCATGAGAACCAAGCGACTGACCCTGATTGTCGCCATCGTGGCGTGTTTCGCCGCCACCCCGGTCATTTATTCAACCACCGCACAGGCAGCCGAACCCGCCGCCATCCAGGTCAAGGACGGTTACTACAAGGCGCTGGTCGGCTTTGAATTCGTGCGCCAGAACGTCGACATTCCGCTGAAGAAGGGCGTGATGATTATCGACTCGCGCCCCGCCGCCCGCCAGTACGATCCCGGGCACATCCCCGGCGCGGTGAATATCCCCGACAGCCAATTTGACAAGCAGCTCGGGAAGCTCCCCACCGACAAGGCCACGCTGCTGCTGTTCTATTGCGGCGGACTGGAGTGCATGCTCAGCCATAACTCGGCATTCAAGGCCGACAAGCTCGGCTACACCAACGTCAAGGTCTATGCGGCCGGCATGCCCGACTGGAAGACGAATGGCGGTGCGGTATCGGTCTCCGCGGCGCACATCAAGAAACTGATCGATGAAAAGGCCGCCTATGTGCTGGTCGACGCACGGCCGAAACGCGTCGCCGACAAAGGCATGATCCCGACCGCGCTCAACATCTCGGACACCGACTTCGACAAGACCCTCGACAAGCTGCCCACCGACAAAGCCACGCCGTTGATCTATTACTGCGGCGGAATGGAATGTGTACTATCCGACAAATCGGCGGACAAGGCCCGCAAACTCGGCTATACCAATGTGCTGACCTATCCGCCGGGCTATCCGGAATGGGAAAAGCTGTACAGCGCGCCGGTAGCCACGGCGGCGGCGGCAACGGGCACGAACCCTCCCGCGACGTTGGTCCCGGGGAAGGAAAAGGGCACGGTCACCGTCGCTTCGTTTGAAAAGGTCTGGAACGAAAATCCGGCATCGCTGCTGCTGGTGGATGTGCGCGACGCAAAAGAATTTGCCGCCGGCACGATCACGGGTGCGGTCAATATCCCGATCAACGAGCTTGAGAAAAAGATCGCGACACTGCCCGCCGACAAGACGGTGGTGTTCATCTGCGGCACCGGTGCACGTTCGGGCGAAGCCTACGATATGGTGAAATTGTTCGGTGGAAAAGTGCAGGCCGTCTTCATCGATGCCGACATCAAGTTTGCCGGCAACGGTGTCTACAAGATAGTGGCAAAGAGTTAGCAAATTAAGCAGTGGCTTGCTGAGCCTGGCCGGAGTGCGGTCGCGCCGCCTCCGGCCGTTTATTTGTTCCCTCGCCGCACGTCGACGCTCATGTGCCCACCCCGGCCGCCCCATGCATGGTAAGTTGCGATCTGGCGGCAACGGCTCGGCGGCTCAATTGAAGGGGAACTTCCAATGGACCGTGACCCAGCCCGGCGAAAGGCTTGCGATTGTTCGCTGGATTGACGTGTTCCTTTCGAGGTGCGGCAGAAATGAAACGCCGCTCTGGACGGCCGTCTCACGGCCTTTCCGGCCCGGGAGCCGCGCCAGTGCTGGTGTTTTGCCGGATGGGAAGCTCTCGAATCCTCCGAAAATTCGTCATTCGAGCCTTCGCTGGAATGACGAGGTTATTTGAAGCTCCCCGACAACGATATGCGAACCCGGTACTAACGCGAAGACATTCGATGCGATCATCGACCACACCTCACATGGCACGACAGTTTTTGTGCGTATGCCTTTTGTGGGCATTTGCCGGCATTGCATCTGCCCAGACATTCCCCTCCAGGCCGATCAAGTGGATCGTCGCCGGTCCGGCCGGTGGCTCACTCGATGTCATCGCGCGGGTGTTGCAGGAAAACCTGCGCGCTTCGCTCGGCCAGCCGATCGTCGTTGAGAACCGTCCCGGTGCGGGCGGCACCATCGGCACCGATGAAGTCGCGAAGAGCGCGCCCGACGGCCATACCTGGCTGCTGGGGTTCAATGGCCCGCTGGCGTTTGCGCCGCATCTCTACACCAGGCTGCCTTACCAGCCGGCGCGCGATTTGCAGGCGGTGATACTAACGACCTCTCAGCCGAATCTCATTGCCGTCAACGTCAATTTTCCGGCCAGCAACATGCAGCAACTGATCGCTGCGCTGAAGGCGCATCCGGACAAGTACGCGTATGCCTCGGTCGGCAATGGCAGTTCCTCGCACCTCACGATGGAATACCTGAAGTCGCTGACCGGCGCATCGGCTTTGCATGTGCCGTTCAACGGCGGCGGGCTGCCGGCCATCCAGTCGATCGTCAGCGGTGATGCGCAAATCCTGGCGACGGTGCCGACGCTGATCTCGCCGCAGATCGCCGCCGGCCGCATGAAGCCCATTGCCGTCACCGGCAGGCGGCGCTATGCCCTGCTGCCGGACGTGCCGACGGTCATGGAAAGCGGCGTGACGGAATTGAAGGCGTTTGAAGCCTTCGCCTGGAACGGCGTGCTGGTACCGGCGGGCACGCCGGGGCAGGTGGTCGATCGCATCAACGCGTCCAACAACCAGGCACTGAATAACCCGCTGATCCGCGAGCGACTGAAG
>JBDTSU010000464.1:0-3021 GCA_039930965.1 Betaproteobacteria bacterium | reverse complement strand
ACGCAGGCGGCGCGCTGGTGATGCACATCGGTTCGCCGTTCGCGCATGCCGCGCGCGTCGCGCGCAGCATCGCCGAATTGCGCAGCGTCTTCGCGCGGGTGACAGCGTACTTCGTGCATATTCCGGTCTATGGCGCGGTATGGGGCTTCGCGCTTGCCTCCGATTCGCTGGATGCGCAGTCGATCGACGCGCTGCAGGCAGACGCGCGGCTCGCCGCGCGGCGCATCGGTCTCCGGCAGTTTTACAACGGCGCCATGCACCAGGCCCTGTTCGCGTTGCCGGAATTCATTCGCGAGAGCCTCCGCCCGGCGATGTAGGAAAGGCGGGGCGCGGCGAAATCCATCCCGCCTCGTCCGCAAATTTGCGCCGCGTCGCGCCACCCTTGACCGGTTCCGGCCGCCAAATTCGTCCGCCATTCCCCGGAATCCTTCGGCTAAGATAGCGTTTTCCCGCATTTCGAAAGTCCTGAAATGTTGAAGCGCATCCGAAAATCCAGCGGTCATGTGACGCTGGTGCTGATCGGCGCCGCCGCACTGACGGCGGGACTCACCGGTTGTTCCAAGGAAGAGGTCCGCCGCGACGTGTACGCGAGCAAGGCCGATTGCCTGGCCGACTGGGGCAATTCGCCGTCGGACTGCGAACCCGCCTACGACCGCCCCACCGGCAATGCCACCACCACCCATTATTACGGCCGTCCCTACTCCTACAGCGGCGGCTCGTCGCCGTCGCGCACCGGCAGGACCATCGGCAGCTCGACCGTCAGCCGCGGCGGATTCGGCTCCAGCGGCCATTCCGCATCAGGCTAGCCGTGCAAATTTCCCGACTTGACCGCCCCACCGCGACCGACCTCGCGGCGCTCGAGAATCTGCTGCGCGATTCGGTGGAGCACGGCGCGTCGGTCGGGTTCATCCTGCCGGTCGAGAGCCCGCAGATCCGCGCCTATTGGCAAGGTGTCGCCAACGAGGTGCGGGATGGTTCGTGCGTATTGCTGGCGCTCATCGACGAGGGCATGCTCGCCGGTTCCGTGCAGGTGTCGCTGTGCATGAAACCCAACGGCATGCACCGTGCCGAGTTGCAGAAGATGCTGGTGCACAGCCTTTATCGCCGGCGCGGCTTTGGCCGCGCGCTCATGGCCGCGGCCGAGTCCGCCGCCAAGAGCGCCGGGCGCAGCCTGATGGTGCTCGACACCGAAAGTCACCGCGCGGGACAGCGGCTTTATACCTCCGTCGGCTACCGCGTCGTCGGCGAAATTCCGAATTACGCGCTGGGCACGAACGGCGGATTCAGCCCCACCACGTTCATGTACAAGGAAATATGAAGCGCCTCGACATGATTCCGCGCCCCGACTGGCCCCGGAAGATGGAGGAGCTGGGTTTTTCGTTTCACTCCATCGACGGCATCTACTGGGACGAACGCGCCTGCTATGAATTTTCCTCGGCCGAAATCGACACCCTCGAGACCGCCACCGCGGAACTGCACGAGATGTGCGTCGAGGCGGCCGGCCACGTGATCGACAGCGGCGGTTACGAGCGCTTTGCCATCCCGCCCGAGTTCATTCCCTGGATCGAGCGTTCATGGAACGACGATGAGGCGACGCTGTTCGGCCGTTTCGATTTTTCCTGGGATGGCGGCAAGGGCGACGCGGGCGCACCGAAGCTGCTGGAGTACAACGCCGATACGCCGACCTCGCTCATCGAGGCCAGCGTCGCGCAATGGTACTGGCTGCAGGAAGTGGTGATGCCGAATACGCCGCAAGCCGACCAGTTCAATTCGCTGCATGAGAAACTCATCGAGCGCTGGAAAGAGATTGCCGCGGAACTGCCGGGCAAGAGCGTGCACTTCACCTGCGTCGGCGACAGCGAGGAGGATGTCGGCAACCTCGATTACCTGCGCGATGTGGCCATGCAGGGCGGCGTGGATGCGAAATACATCGACATCGGCGATATCGGCTGGGACGCGGTGGCGAAGTGTTTTGCCGACGCGGACAACACGGAAATCAAGACGCTGTTCAAGCTCTATCCGTGGGAGTGGATGGTGCGCGAGGCCTTCGGCCGCAATCTCATCGACAGCCGTATGCGCACCATCGAGCCGCCGTGGAAGATGCTGCTGTCGAACAAGGCAATCCTGCCGGTGCTGTGGGAACTGCACCCCAATCATCCCAATCTGCTGCCGACATTCTACGAACCGCAGAAGTTCGCCACCGACTTCGTGAAAAAGCCGATCCTCTCGCGTGAGGGCGCCAACGTCACGATCACCACCGACAAGGGTGAGATCGCCATTCCCGGCGAATACGGCGCCGAAGGATTCATCTACCAGGCTTACCATCCGCTGCCGGTGTACCACGGCAGCCACACCGTGATCGGCAGCTGGATCATCGGCGATGAACCGGCCGGGATGGGCATACGCGAAGACGAATCACCCGTCACCAAGAACACCAGCCGTTTCCTGCCGCATTATTTTGTCTGACGAATTGAAGAGGACAGTGCCATGACCCAATACCAAATTCTGGAATCCTTCGGCGGCTTCGACGACTTCCTGCTCTATCTCGCCATTTCCGGCGTGCTGCTCGCGGTGTTCGTCGCCATTTACGTGCGCATCACGCCGTACCGCGAAATCGCGCTGATCCGCGACAACAATATGGCAGCGGCCTTCAGCCTGTCCGGCGCGCTGATCGGCATGGTGATTCCGCTGGCGAACGTGGTGGAATTCAGCGTCAACCCGATCGACATGGCGATCTGGGGATTCCTCGCGCTGGCGATTCAGCTATTGGTGTTCGTCATCGCGCGCATCGCGTTGCCCAATATCGTGCTGGACATTCCGGCAGGCAAGACCGCGCCGGGCTTCTTCCTGGGCGCGATTTCAATTGCCGCCGGATTGCTGAATGCGGCCTGCATGACCTATTGAACAACCAAACTCCAGCATCGGCGCGGTGCTTCAGGCGAAAATGGCCGGAAAGGCGCACCAGTGCTAGCCTGCATATTTCATGGAGGCGCGTTCGAGAATGGGTTGATGGGCGAGCGA
>JBDTSU010000463.1:0-3023 GCA_039930965.1 Betaproteobacteria bacterium | reverse complement strand
GGAACTCGGCACGCCGATCACGCCGGGTTTTGAAGCGCTGGTGTTCAAAGCCTCGCGCGGGATTGAGGATATTTACGAGCTGACCTATATCCGCAAAGACGGTAGCCGCTTTCCGGCGGTGGTGTCGGTCACGGCCTTGCGCGACGCGCAGGACGTCATCATCGGCTACCTGCTGATCGGCACGGAGATCAAGGCGGGGGCCTTGCAGAGCGCGATTTTTAATAGCGCCAACTTTTCCAGTATCGCCACCGATGCCAAGGGCGTGATCCAGATCTTCAACGTCGGTGCCGAGCGCATGCTGGGCTATACCGCGGCCGAAGTGATGAACAAGATCACCCCGGCCGAGATTTCCGATCCGCAGGAAGTGATCGCCCGCGCCAAGGCATTGAGTGCCGAACTGGGCACGCCGATCACGCCGGGTTTTGAGGCGCTGGTGTTCAAGGCCTCGCGCGGGATTGAGGATATTTACGAGCTGACCTACATCCGTAAAGACGGCAGCCGCTTCCCGGCGGTGGTGTCGGTCACAGCGTTGCGCGATGCGCAGGACGCGATCATCGGCTACCTGCTGATCGGTACCGACAATACCGCCCGCAAGCTGGTGGAGGCCGAACAGATGAAGCTCGACCAGCGCCTGCGCGACCAGCAGTTCTACACGCGCTCGCTGATCGAATCCAATATCGACGCGATCATGACCACCGACCCCTCCGGCATCATCTCCGACGCCAACAAGCAGATGGAGGCGCTCACCGGTTGCACGCGTGACGAGCTGATCGGCGCGCCGTTAAAGGGCTACTTCACCGATCCGGAACGCGCCGGGGCGGCGATCCGCAAGGTGCTGGCCGAAAAGAAGGTTACCGACTACGAGCTGACGGCACGCGCCCTCGACGGCAAGCAGACGGTGGTGTCTTTCAACGCAAGCACCTTTTACGATCGCGGCCGCACGCTGCAGGGCGTGTTCTTCGCGGCGCGCGACGTCACCGAGCAAAAACGGGTGGAGGCGGAGCTGCAGCAGGCCACGGCCATGGCCGAAACCGCCAGCCAGGCCAAATCGGATTTTCTGGCGAGCATGAGCCATGAAATCCGCACGCCGATGAATGCGATCATCGGCATCGCCGACCTGCTCGCCAAGACCTCGCTCACCCCGGAGCAGGACAAATACGTGCAAATCTTTCGCCGCGCCGGCGATAACCTGCTCAACCTCATCAATGACATCCTCGATCTGTCCAAAGTCGAAGCCTCGCAACTGGAACTGGAACGCACCGGCTTCTCGTTGAATGATCTGCTGGAGAAGGTGCGCGAGATGGTCGCGGTCAAGACTCTCGAAAAAGGCCTGGCCCTGGTATGCGAGATTGCGCCGGACGTGCCGACCGACCTGGTCGGCGATCCGACCCGCCTGCGGCAGGTAATGCTTAATCTGCTCGGCAACGCGGTCAAGTTCACCGAATCCGGCGAAGTTGCGCTGCGCGTCACGCTGGATACGGATTCCACCGTCCCGGGCGCCTTGCGGTTCACGATCTCCGATTCCGGCATCGGCATTGCGAGCGAGAAATTGGCCGACGTGTTCGAGCGCTTCACCCAGGCCGATTCGTCCACCACCCGGCGCTACGGCGGCTCGGGGCTGGGGTTGACGATTTCGAAGCGCCTGGTGGAGCTGATGGGCGGGCACATCCGGGTCGAAAGCGAAGTCGGCAGGGGCAGTGTGTTTTCGTTCTCGGTGCCGCTCGAGATTCGGGTCGCGGCCACGCGGCGCGCGGCCGAGCCGTCGGGCACCGGCCCGCATCAGCCATTGCGGGCGCTGAATATTCTGCTGGTCGAAGATTCGCCCGACAACCGTATCATCACCATCGCCTACCTGCGCGATATGCCCTACCAGGTCGAAGTTGCCGAAAATGGCGAAATCGCCTACGAGAAATTTATCGCCGGACACTATGACCTGGTGCTGATGGACCGGCAGATGCCGATCATGGATGGCTTGACCTCGACACGCGCCATTCGCGCGTGGGAACAGGCCAACCACCGTCCGCCCACGCCGATCATCGCGCTGACGGCGTCGGCCTTGAAGGGAGATCAGGAAAAATGCATGGCGGCGGGCTGCACCGCGTATTTAACCAAGCCGATCAAGCAGGAAGTGTTGCTGCAGGCGATCAACGAGCAATTCGTCGCGGTGCCGGTGTCATCGCAAGTCGAACGCCGCCGCGTGGACCGGATTTCGGTGCGCGTGAATCCCACCTATGCCGACCTGGTCCCCGGGTTCTTGCAGAATCGCCGCAACGATGTCGTCGCCATGCTGGGCGCCCTGGATCGGCGTGATTTTGAGACCGTGGCGCATCTCGGGCACGGCATGAAGGGCGCCGGCGGCAGCTACGGATTTGACGCCATCACCGATATCGGAGCCAGCCTGGAGCAGGCCGGTGCGAACGCCGACAATGATGCGGCGCGCAAGTGGGTCGAAGAATTGACCCGGTATCTGGATCGGGTCGAGGTTGTTGTCGGCTAGCGGCGGATTTTCAGGCATCGCTGCCCGGCCCCCGTCACCGCATCAGCGCTGCTGCGTCCTCGCCAGGCACGCGCGGATGCGCGCGGTGAGTTGCGGGATTGAGAACGGTTTGGTCACGTAGTCCGTCACCCCGGCATCAAACCCGGCGCGGGTGCTGGCGCCATCGGTCATGGCGGTGAGCATCAGCACCGGCAGCGCCGCTGTCTCGGGCCTGGCGCGCAGTGCTTTCATGACCGCCATGCCGTCCATTCCCTTCATCTTGTAATCCAGCACCAGCAGATCCGGCATGTGTTCATCGATCATCGCCAGCGCCTCCGGGCCGCTGGCCGCCTTGCTGACCGTGTAGTGATCTTCCTCCAGCGCGCGCACGATCATCATGAGCGTGTCCGGTTGGTCATCCACCACCAGGATGTGAAAATGGCGACCGGCGACCGACGCCGGGAAATCATCCGCCGCGACAAACGGCTCCACCGGCGTGTGTGGCGCGAGGACGATTTCGCAGCCCTCATACGCGCAGAAAACATCG
>JBDTSU010000462.1:0-3027 GCA_039930965.1 Betaproteobacteria bacterium | reverse complement strand
TGCCGCGGGTGTTTTCGATGTGCTCGACGGCCGTATCGCCCGCTGGCGCCACAAGACCTCGCCAATGGGCCGGGAGCTCGATTCGCTCGCCGATATCATCTCGTTCGGCGTGGCGCCGGCGGTCATCGGTTACGGCTGCGGCATGCAGGGTTTTTACGACCGCATCGTACTCGCCTACTTTGTGGCCTGCGGCGTGTCGCGCCTGGCCCGATATAACATCACCGCCGAGACACTGTCCGAAGGCGGCGACAAGGTGAAGTACTTCGAGGGCACTCCCATTCCCTCATCGGTGCTGATCGTCTTCCTGCTGCTGCTGGCGGCGTGGCTGGGCGCGGTTCAGGAACAACTCTGGTTCGGCGAAGTATCGCTTGCCGGACTACAACTGCACCCGCTGGTACTGCTGTTCGCCGTATCGGGCTCGTTCATGATCAGCCGCATCCACGTCCCGAAATTCTGACGTGATCCCGTCCCCGCTTTCGCGGGGACGGTGGCTTCAACGGTTCAATTGCCGGGTCAGGAGGACTTCAACTTCCCCTTGAACCAATGCTCGATCGGCGCCGGATTGGCGTTAAAGAATCCGCCCTTGCGATAGTGCGTGAAGTTGCCTTCGATCAGGTCGCCGCGCACGCTGCCTTTCCAGACCAGGCGCCCGTCCTTGTCACTCTTGGTCTCGGCTTCGAAGACGATGGCATCGCCCTGTTTGGACGATTTGTAGTCGCCCTTGCCGTAGCCGAATTGATCGCAGCTGCTGGAATGGAACTTGCCGTCCTTGAAAGTGATCACGTCGCCTTTCTCGTCGGCATCCTTGCCCTTCTCGCCGGCGTCGGCGACAAAAATCTTTCCGTCGAGGCTGCCGGTCTGCGCGGCAATCGGTGCGGCCGGCATGGCAAGCAGTGCCGCGACCGACGCGAGGGTGAAAAGTTTTCGGGGAGAGAATGTGGACATGCTGGCCTCCTTTGCAAGGGGAGTTGATCAGGGCCGCGTTTCGACGATCCGCTTGAACGGCGTTTCGGTCGCGCGGCGGTAGTGCCTGAAGCCGCCCCTGCCAACGACTTCACGCAAATGGCATTCTCCTGCCTGTGCAGCCAGGCCCATGGCACCATCCTGCGCGCGCCGAGCCGGGATGCAAATCAGCGAAATCAGCGTCGAAGCCGAGTAGAAAAAGCGGCCGACGGGGTTGAGTTTATCCCCCATTTTGCTTATGGCATAGGGCTCGACGAACATTCAGCTACCGTCCGGCGCAAGGGGCAAACACCAGCACCGGCGCGCCTCTCCGGCGATAAATGGCTGAAAAGCCGCGCCCTTGCTGGACTTTGTCCTTGTTGCAGGCCGCGCGAGCCAAAAAAAATGGGCCACATTGCTGTGGCCCAAATGTCTTTCTCACTCACTACTAAGGAGATAACTTCACTGTAATGGAGTGGGCAAATTCCGAAAAGTTCCGGAATTCCTTTCGGCCAATTGCCTGAACGTTGCTTTTAATTGCTTGTGCTTTGCTTTCAATTGCTTAGGTGCCAGACGTCACTTGGCGGCGGCGGCCAGTTCGGTCGCCCTGGCATAGTTCGCTTTCACCTTCTGTGCCCACTCCTCCTCGATTTTCGTTTTCTGCGCGGTGGCGGCGGCGTCTTTCTTGTCGGCCTTAAAGAGGGCGAGCAGGGCCTTGTCCTTCACCTGCGCCTCGCTGGCCGGTGGCGTGAACACCAGCTTGCGGGCTTCGTCGAGTTGCGCATTCGGCTTGCCGCCGAGGCGCTTGTCGGCCTCGTGAATCGCTTTGGTGGCGGCCGTGAGCTCCTTGTGCCGGAAAGTGATGGCCTGGTCGAACATCGACGACACCACGTAATAGCGCGACTCGGATAACTCGGAATCGAAATTCACCTTGGCCTTGATGGTGCCGCCAAATGGATTCGGATAGCCGGCGGGGGCCTTGGCGTACATCGACGGCAGCACCGGCAGGCGGCTGATCTTCTTGTCGAGCAGCAGGGCCTGGCCCTCTTCCGACAGCGTGTACTGAATGAAGCGCCTGCCGGCTTCGGCATTTTTGGCGCCGGCGATCAGGGCGATATTGGCGGGCACGATGGCCGTGACACTGGGGTAGACAAACTCGACCGGGAAGCCGGAACTCTTCGGCGCCAAGCCGAAGAAATCGACCACCAGGCCGATGCCGTACTGGCCGTTGGAGACGCCGTCGGGCACGCCGAAGCTGCGTTCGGTGATGGCGGCGCAGTTGCCGGCGATGCGCAGCATCTGATTCCAGCCCTTGTCCCAGCCTTCACCCTGCAGGATGGTCTCGAGCGTGAGATGCGTCGTGCCGGAGCGCGAGGGCGAGGAGATCGCCACGTGACCGAAGTACACCGGCGCCATCAGGTCGGCCCATTCCTTCGGGTCGGGCAGCTTGTTGGCCTTGGTGTAGCGCGTGTTCCACATGATGCCGTAGCCGGCCAGCGCCTGACCCTTGTAATAGCCATCGGGGTCATTGATTGGGTAGCTGCCGACCTTGGCGGGAATGTTGGGGTTGCCGCTGTCGACTTTTTGCAAGAGCTTCTGCGCCGCCAGCACTTCGAAGGCGTCGGGCGCGGACACCCAGAAAACCTCTGGCCGGTTGCCGGCGGGCTGCTCGCGCAGGTACGCCATGCCGGCCGCGGTGTTTTTGTTGAGGATCTCGACCTTGTCCGCGGGATACTTGGCCTCGTAGGCCTTTTTATAGGTCTCGGTCAGTTCCTTCGGAAAGGAGGTGATGACGGTAACGGTGTCGGCCGCGGCGTGGCCGGCGAAGGTGGTTACAAATGCCAGGAAGGCGGCGCGGAGGCATGGTGCGGTGATGCTCATCGGAATTTCTCCTCGTTGTTCTTGAATTTGAATGAATTCTAGCACTTGAAAATACGACTATCGCCCCCCATTTGCGGAGCAAAGTTGGTAAACCTTTGAATCAGAACGGAGATACAAATGTCGGTCGTTACAGAACAACCCCAAACCCTGGCCTTCCAGACCGAAGTCAAGCAGCTGCTGCAATTGATGATCCACTCGCTGTAT
>JBDTSU010000461.1:0-3028 GCA_039930965.1 Betaproteobacteria bacterium | reverse complement strand
GCCCTGAAGCAAAATCGTGCCAGCGCCGCATGGGTTTCATTATGTTAGGCACTCTTTAGGTGGAGGTTTCATGTTGAAATGGCTGGGTGGGGGTGAAGATGAGAGTGTCGACCACCCATTGGCGAATCTGGCGGAAGCGAAGGAAATCATCGCCACGATACCCCCGGAAGATTCGGTGCGGGCAACGCAGGACGCTGTCCAATGGCTTGAGTCCATCAACAGTGCCGGAAATTTTCCGATAGCGCATCGCTATGAGGTGGTCGAACTGATCGACGTTCCGCTCAAGCGCCATGGCCAGCGGTTGCTCGATCAGTATCTCGCTCTCAAGCCCCAGGCCAAGTTTCAGGAAGGCCTGTTGTGGCGAGCGGCACTGGGATACTGGAAAGCATTGGGTGACGCCTATCTGGGCTGTTTGACGCATGTCAACGCGGACAAGAGCGCCGCGGCGGCGTTCCGCAAGAAAATTCCGCAGGTGATTGCGCGCGCGATGCGCGCACATGTGTTGCAGATCAAGTGGATATTGATGCGTTACGGTTATGTCAGCGATATCTACTGGACCACGGTCGCGAATCTTTACGAGCAGGCCGAGACCGGCGGCTTTCTCGATGACATGATCGATATTTACGGCGGCGCCCATGGCCGCGGGACGATCCGCCAGGAATTTCTGCGTACGCTGATGCTGGGAGTGTCTTCGACGGGTGGCTTGTCGCCGGTAAAGCAGAACATCGCCGAACGCGCCATCGCGCATTTTTCTAAAGAGTTCGTGTCTTCGACCCGCGCGGTAGCGGGCTGCAACTTTTTCTTCGATCTGAACGGCGGCATGTCGCCCGCGCGCGTGCTCGCGGATGCGCCGCGCGGCGCGCGCTTGTTTTATTTCGGGGCAGGCCGCGCGCTCGAAGCCGCGCAAAGTGCCGTGGATGTCGTCAACGAAACCAGTGCGTTGCCTTCGGACCTGAGCCTCAACGCCGGCGAGAACGTCGATCAGGCCGCAGACACCCTGCTGCATCTGGCATTCAACTGGGAAAAGGAATTGCCGGCGCGTGATTCCGAGCGGCGCAAGGTGGCCACCACATTGCAGGTGACGCATGGCTTTGAGGGTGTGTTGGCCTCAGCCAGCAACGGTTTCCAGGAAACCTGGGTGGTGGAGAATGCCAGCGTCGAAGGTTACGGCATGATCGTGCCGGAGCGCCGTGGTGAATGGCTGCAAGTCGGTGTGTTGATCGGCTTGCTGCCGGAAGGCGAGAATGCCACGTGGGGGGCAGGTGTGGTGCGTCGTGTGGAGACCGATGCGCGCGGCCAGCGCCGCGTGGGTATCCAGGTGCTGAGTCGTGCGGTAGCGCCCGGTACTATGTGTACGCGGCGCTCAACCGGGGAATCCGGAGTGCCTCACAGCGTGGTGCTGCTGGATACAGAGCCTTCCCGCAGCGGCTATATACAGGCCCTGTTGCGGCCGGAGTCGTTCACCTTGCGCGACCCTCTTGAAGCCACACACACCGCGAATGGCACGTCATTTGCACTGATGCCGTCGGGTCTGGTCGAGTCGGGACCGGATTTCGATCGCGTGCGCTTCAAGGTTACCTGACCCGGCGCGCAAGACGTCTGTTACCTACGCAGTACGCGCGTAAGCCAGGCACCGATATCGCGCACTTCTTCCAGGCACACGGAATGCTGCATCGGGTACTCGTGCCACTCCACTGTGTAACCCGATTTGACCAGCAGGTCGCTGGAATTTTTTCCCATGGCGTACGGCACCACCGGGTCTTGCGTGCCATGGGCGATGAACACCGGCGTGCTTGCGTTGGCCGCAGCGGCTTCGGCGGCGAAGCTGTCACTGCACGGTAGATAACACGACAGCGCCATCACGCCGGCCAGCCTGTCGGGGTAGCGCAGCGCCGTCTGCAGCGCGATGGCGCCGCCTTGGGAAAAGCCTGCTAACACTATGTTTTTACTCGGTATTTTTCGCTCTACTTCGCGTGCTATCAGTTGTCCGATACGGGTTTGCGAGTGACGCACTCCTTGCTCATCGGCGCGCTTGGTTCCTCCTTCAAGATCGCCCAACGAGACGTCGTACCATGCGCGCATGACATGACCGTTGTTGATTGTCACCGGCATCATCGGCGCATGCGGGAAGATAAAACGTATCGCCGGCGCAGCGGACAGATCCAGTTCATTGACGATAGGCACGAAGTCATTGCCGTCCGCGCCCAGGCCGTGCATCCAGATTACGGCGGCGGTCGGATTCGTGCCGGTTTCGAGTTCTATGGTTTCGAGGAGGTTCATGAGTGAAGGGGTGAAGGAGTGAAGGAGTGTAGAGGTGAAGGGTGAAGAGGTGATTGGGTGACGGGGAGTACCCCGTTCACTCATTCACTCCTTCACAGCTTTCGAACCGCCGACTTCGGCCGAAACGCTTTGACTACCGCTTCGTTGGTTTCAATATAAGGCCCGCCGATAAGATCAATGCAATACGGCACCGCCGCAAAAATGCCATTGACGATGGGCTTGCCGGCCTCGTCCTTGAGCCCTTCGAGTGTTTCCCTGATGGCTTTGGGTTGACCCGGCAGATTGATGATCAGCGCCTGTTTTCGGATGACAGCCACTTGTCTCGAGAGGATCGCGGTGGGCACGAATTTAAGGCTGACCTGGCGCATCTGCTCGCCAAATCCCGGCATTTCCCGGTCGCCGACTGCAAGGGTGGCTTCCGGCGTCACATCGCGCAGCGCGGGACCGGTGCCGCCGGTGGTCAGCACGAGATGGCATTTTTCCATGTCCACCAGTTCCCTCAGGGTTGCCTCGATCAACGGCTGCTCGTCGGGAATCAGCCGCGTCACCATGCGCCACGGTGAGGCGAGCGCCTGTGTGAACCAGTCGTTCAGCGCGGGTATGCCCTGGTCTGCATACACGCCTTGCGAGGCGCGATCACTGATGGATACCAGGCCAATGAGGAGTTCCGGGGTCATGCGGCGATTATATCGCGCAGCAACTGAAACATCGCACGATAGCTCCTGGGCGGCTTGTTCTGTTCGCGTTC
>JBDTSU010000460.1:0-3033 GCA_039930965.1 Betaproteobacteria bacterium | reverse complement strand
ACCCGACCGGCGTGGCCGGCGCGGGCGTGCTGATCACCGAGGGCGTGCGCGGCGAAGGCGGCATCCTGCTCAACAAGGATGGCGAGCGCTTCATGGAGCGCTACGCGCCGACCATGAAAGACCTCGCCTCGCGCGACGTCGTGTCGCGCGCGATGGCAACCGAAATCAAAGAGGGCCGCGGCGCCGGGCCGAACAAGGATTACATCCTGCTCAAGCTCGATCACCTCGGCCCCGACGTGATCAACAAGCGCCTGCCGGGAATCCGCGAGATCGCGCTCACCTTCGGCAACGTCGATTGCGCCAAGGAGCCGATTCCGGTGGTGCCGACCGCGCATTACCAGATGGGCGGCATTCCCACCAACTACAAAGGCGAAGTGGTGGTGCCGAAGGGCGGCAATCCGAACAGCGTCGTGCATGGCTTTTATGCGGCCGGCGAATGCGGTTGCGCGTCGATTCATGGCGCCAACCGTCTCGGCACCAACTCATTGACCGACCTTCTGGTGATGGGCAAGTCGTCGGGCGATTCGATGATCCGCTTCATCAAGGAAAGCAGCACCCATTTGGATCTGCCCAGGGACGCGGGCGACTACTCGATGTCGCGCATCGCGCGTCTCGACGGCCAGAAAGGCGGCGAGGGCGCGCACGAACTCGGTGACGCGATGCGCCAGACCATGCAGGCGCATTGCGGGGTGTTCCGCTTCCCGGACATGCTGGAAAAGGGCGTGACCAGGATAAAAGAAGTTGCCGAGCGCGCCAAATCGGTCCAGATCGGCGACAAATCGAAGGTCTTCAATACCGCGCGCATCGAGGCGCTGGAACTGGAAAACCTGATCGAGGTGGCGGTCGCGACCATGGTGTCGGCGGAGGCGCGCAAGGAAACCCGTGGCGCTCACGATCGCGCCGATTTCCACGATCGCCCGGGCTTCGTCAACGGCCGCGATGACGAGCACTGGCTCAAGCACACGCTCTGGTATCGCGACGGCAACCGGCTGGATTACAAGCCGGTGAACCTGCAGCCGCTTACCGTCGAATCGTTTGCGCCCAAGGCCCGAACCTACTAGCACGCACCGACCACTATTCTCCGGACTCGCCATGAAATTCCAGATTCTTCGCTACGATCCCGACCAGGACCAGAAGCCGTATTTCAAGGAATACAACATTGAGCTGGAACCATCCGACCGCATGCTGCTCGATGCGCTGATCCGCATCAAGTCGATCGACGACACGCTCGCGTTGCGCCGCTCCTGTCGCGAAGGCGTGTGCGGGTCGGATGCGATGAACATCAACGGCAAGAACGGGTTGGCGTGCATTACCAAGATATCCGACCTGAAAGAGCCGGTGGTGCTGAAGCCACTTCCGGGTCTGCCGATCATCCGTGACCTGATCGTCGACATGACGCAGTTCTTCAAGCAGTACAACTCGATTAAGCCGTTCGTCATCAACAACGATCCGCCGCCCGAAAAGGAGCGCCTGCAATCGCCCGAAGACCGGCTCGAACTCGACGGCCTGTACGAATGCATCCTGTGTGCCTGCTGTTCGACCTCATGCCCGTCGTTCTGGTGGAATCCCGACAAATTCGTCGGTCCGGCCGGCCTGCTGGCGGCCTACCGCTTCATCGCCGATTCGCGCGACCAGGCGACCAACGAGCGCCTCGATAACCTGGAAGATCCTTACCGGCTGTTTCGCTGCCATACCATCATGAATTGCGTGGATGTTTGTCCGAAGGGGCTGAATCCCTCCCTGGCCATCGGCAAGATCCGGGAGATGATGGTCAAACGCGGAATCTAGCCTGCATATTTCATGGGTCGGCCCCTTTTCATTACCATTAAATCGCCGTTACGGGCGTCGAAATCTGCCGGCCGCCCAGAAAATTCACCACTCGGGAAATTGCACAATGTTCGGACCGTTGCCTCGCATGCAGACTGTTTGTCCCAAATCAACCGTGCCTGCCTGTCATTGATGAAATATACGGATTAGCAGGAATGACCATCACGGGTGACGAAAGAGTCTACGATCGCCTCCGCTGGCGGGCGCGCAGGGGGCTGCTGGAAAACGACATTTTGCTGAGCCGTTTTTTCAAGTCCGAACTAACGCGGCTGTCGGAAGAGGAACTGAAGACACTGGATGAATTGTTGCAGCTGGACGACAACGATCTGCTGGATCTGCTGATGGGACGGAGGATAAGTGAGGATGCGCGGTTGGCGCCACTGATAGCACGCATACGAGCGGCCTAGTGCGCACATTTTGTGAGAGATTTTCTATCGTAGAGGAGTGCGAAAATGAATGAAAAAGGCAAGGCAACCCTGTCCTATGGAGATGGCAAGACCGTGGATCTTCCCGTATATGGCGGCTCTCATGGCCCGGATGTCATCGACATCCGCAAGCTTTATGGCCAGACCGGCATGTTTACTTATGACCCGGGATTCTTGTCCACGGCATCATGCAATTCGACCATCACCTTTATTGATGGCGACAAGGGAGAACTGCTGTATCGCGGTTATCCGATCGAGCAACTGGCGAAGAATTGCGATTTCCTGGAGACCTGCTATCTGCTCCTGAAGGGTGAATTACCCGATCCGGCCCAGAAGAAGGAATTCGTTGCCCAGGTCACGAATCACACCATGGCGCACGAACAGATGCAGTTCTTCCTGCGCGGTTTCCGGCGCGATGCGCACCCGATGGCCGTCATGACCGGCCTGGTCGGCGCGATGAGCGCGTTCTATCCGGATTCGATCAATCTTGCCGATGCCCGGCAACGCGAAATTTCCGCCATCCGCCTCATTGCCAAGCTGCCGACGCTGACCGCCATGGCGTACAAATACACCATCGGCCAGCCGATTGTGTATCCGCGCAACGACCTGTCGTACACGGCCAACTTCATGCGCATGATGTTTGCCGTTCCCGCCGAGGACTACAAGGTCAACGACGTGCTGGTGCGCGCGCTGGATCGCATCTTTATCCTGCACGCCGACCATGAGCAGAACGCGTCGACCTCGACCGTGCGCCTGTGCGCATCGTCCGGGACCAACCCGT
>JBDTSU010000459.1:0-3039 GCA_039930965.1 Betaproteobacteria bacterium | reverse complement strand
CCTAGCTCCTTTGGTCAGGTGGTTTCATGTGGGGGTGAGGTTCTCTACTTCTAGTTAGGCATTGCTATGGCACTCGCGCCCTCCATCCGCCCGATGAATGCAAGCGATATTCCAACCGCTACGGGCATGCTGGGGTCGACCCTCAGCGAACGCAAAAAGCCAGGTAACCACTGTCCACGCGTATACCATGCGTAATCAGCAACAGTTCGATCAGAACGGTCCTTCCATTTTACAAAGGGGATAAGAATGAGAGTCCGTCGAACGTTTCGAAACTTGATTGCGATTCTAGTTATGGGGCTCGGCGCATCGAGCGCCGGGGCGAGCGTGCTCACCTTTGCGGTTTACGGGACGCTCACCACTTCATTCGATTCGCTGCACGCGGGCGATGCGTTCACGTTGAAGTACACCGTCGATACCTCGATACCGGGCAACCTCATCTTTCAAAGCGGCCAGACGACCTTCGTGTCGTTTGACAACGTCACCTCGGCCATGGTCAGCATCGGTAGCTGGTCGGCCTCATCGGTGGGCATCACTCGCCAGATCGACGACCCCGCCAGCGACCAGTACGAGATGTTCTCCAGCGGAGTTGTCACCGCGCCTTCGATTGGTGGGCTGGATGTCTTCTACTTCACACTCGCGCTGTTCGATCCCAACGGGATGCTGGTCACCGACGCCTTTACGCCACTAACGAACCTCTCGCCCTTCGTCGACAGCGGCTTCGCGGTCGTGTTCGCAGGCGACGATACTACCGTTGGGCTGTTCGCGACGGTCACGAGCATCGCGGTGGTGCCGGAGCCGGGCACGATGCTACTGCTGATGATAGGTTGCGCGGCGCTGTGCTGGGTCGGTTGGACGGGTGGTCGAGGGGATTCGCAAAGGTGGTTGCTGGGACAATAAGCCCATGGAGAGCTTCTTCCATACGCTCAAGACCGAATTGGTCATGCACCGCGACTATAGGACCCGCGACGATGCGCGAGTCAGCTTGTTCTATTACATGGAGATGTTTTACAACCGGAAGCGACGGCACGCATTGATTAGCTACGGGGCCTCGCTACCGTTCGAGGCGATGCAATCACCTGGCAAGGTGTCCACCGTTCGTGGGTAAGACCAGAAGTCGACATCCGGTAAACGACAAAAAGAATTGCTGATACCTGCATGTTGCCAGTATCAAGTCCACGAGCGTAAATGGCCTCGCAGTTGGCCGGGCCAAACACTTGTTCAGTTAGCGGCGCGGGGTGACGATGAACCCCATGATCAGAAACGCGACGGCAGGCCTGCCGCCATCGGTGCAGTCACTCCCTGGGGAGCAGCCTGGTACGGCGGTCGTTGGCGACGAGCTTGAGAACTGCCGCCGATGCGAGGCGCGTGCGCACGTTGTCGGCACGCGAGGTCAGCACGATCGGCACTCGCGTGCCCAGCACGATGCCCGCACTGTCCGCACCCGCGAGATAGGTGAGCTGCTTGGCGATCATATTGCCCGACTCGAGGTCGGGCACCAGCAGGATGTCGGCCACGCCGGCCACCGGCGACACTATGTTCTTGGTGCGCGCGGCGTCGGGCGAGATGGCATTGTCGAACGCAAGCGGGCCATCGATGATTCCGCCCGTGATCTGGCCGCGATCGGCCATCTTGCACAGTGCGGCCGCGTGCAGCGTCGATTCGATCCTGGAACTGACTGTTTCCACGGCGGAGAGGATCGCGACCTTGGGCACCGCGATGCCGAGGATGTGCGCCAGGTCGATCGCATTGCGGCAGATGTCGGCCTTGGCGTCGAGGTCCGGCGCGATGTTGATTGCCGCATCGGTGATGAACAGCGCACGCGGATAGGCGGGCACGTCCATGATGAACACGTGGCTGATCCGGCGCGCGGTGCGCAGGCCGTTGCTGGCGGGCACGACGGATTCCATCAATTCATCGGTGTGCAGGCCGCCTTTCATCAACCCATCCACGTCGCCGGCGCGCGCCATGGCCACGGCCATGTCGGCGGCGGCGTGACTGTGCGGGGTGCCGACGATACGATAAGGCGAAAGGTCAACGCCGGCTTCCGCAGCGGTGGCGCGAATCTTCGCTTCCGGACCGATCAGTATCGGCACGATCAGGCCGCGCTTCGCCGACTCGATCGCGCCCAGCAGCGAGTCGCGGTCGCAGGGGTGGACAACGGCGCAGGTGACCGGCGCCACGCCTTTGCAGCGCTGCAAGAGGCGCGCGAGGCCGTCGTTCCGGCGCAGTATCACCTCAGGCGTGGCGATGTTGGTATAAGCGATGCGCGCCGACGGGGCCGCGACTGTCACGACGCCGTCGACCAGCGTTTCACCCTCGGCGTTGGTGCATTTGCAATCGAATTCGATGCGCTGTCCGTCCACGTGCTTGGCGCGCGCCGTGACCGACACCGTCAACGTATCGCCCGCACGCACCCTCCCGGTGTATCGGAGTTGCGTGCCGACGATCGCGCTGCCCGGCCCGGGCAGCCGACGATTCAGCACCCCGGCGACCAGTGCCACCGCGGCCGCCCCAGGGGCGGTGGCGGCATCCGGAACCGCGCCGGGGGCGAGATCCAGATGAAAGGACTCAACGTCACCGGCGGCAAGCGCCAGCGCTTCGACATCGGTGGCGGTTACCGTGCGCACGACGGTGTCGTTCGCGCCGACCGCGATCTCGTCAAACGTCCGGTTGGTGAACTGTTGCAAGTGACCTCCCGCCTGCCGCTCGTGCGCCGACGTTACGCGCGCGCCGCGCGGCCGCTGGGCTTGGCGCGGGTGCGCGCCTTTCGCCGGGGCGGCGGCAATGCGACAGGCACCCGCGTTCCATTGCGCGCCGCGGCGACCGATAGCAAGCCACGCAATTCACCCAGCAGGCGGTGCTGCTTGTCGTCGAGGTCGCCGTGCATCTCGATGCGGTCGAGCAGAGCCAGCGCGTGGCGCCGTTGCGTCGGTGTGCGCAGGAGGTGCGGCAGTGAATGCTTAGCGCGTTCCGGCTCGAACTCAACGACGATGGTTTCCTCCTGCAGCAGGCGCCGGCGCTCGTCTTCCGACAAATGCG
>JBDTSU010000458.1:0-3056 GCA_039930965.1 Betaproteobacteria bacterium | reverse complement strand
CATGCGCGCGGTGATCGAGCTGAAGCGCGGCGAAGTCCCGGAGATTGTGCTGAACAATCTGTACAAGATGACGCAGATGCAGGAATCGTTTGGCATGAACATGGTCGCGCTGGTCGACAACCAGCCGCGCCTGCTCAACCTGAAGCAGTTCATCGAGGTCTTCCTGCGCCATCGCCGGGAAGTCATCACCCGGCGTACCGTATTTGAATTGCGCAAGGCGCGCGAACGCGGGCATGTGCTCGAAGGCCTCGCGGTCGCGCTGTCAAATGTCGATGAGATCATCGCGCTGATCAAGAGTTCGGAGACGCCGGCAATCGCCAAGGAAGGGTTGATGAGCACGACCTGGCGTTCCAAGCTGGTCGAGGAAATGCTTGAGCGCGCGATGGCGGATCAGTACCGTCCGGACGGGCTGCACGCCAGTTTTGGCCTGCAGAAAAACGGCTACCGCATGTCGGATGCCCAGGCGCAGGCGATCCTGGAACTGCGTCTGCAGCGCCTGACCGGACTTGAGCAGGACAAGATCGTCTCGGAATACCGGGAGGTGATGGAAAAAATCACCGACTTGCTGGATATCCTCGCCAAGCCGGAGCGCGTCACCTCCATGATCTCCGAGGAACTGCGGGTGATCAAGGAGCAGTTCGGTGACAAGCGCCGGTCGGAAATCGTTACCAACGGACAGGAAATGTCCATCGAGGACCTGATCGCCAACGAGGAGGTCGTCGTGACCATGTCGCACGCCGGGTACATCAAGTATCAGCCGGTGGCGGATTATCGCGCGCAGAAGCGCGGTGGCCGCGGCAAGCAGGCGACGGCGATGAAGGACGATGATTTCATCGACACCCTGTTCATCGCCAAGACGCATGACTATGTACTGTGCTTCTCCAACAAGGGGCGCGTGTATTGGGTAAAGGTGTACGAGATCCCGCAGGGCTCGCGCGCATCGCGCGGCAAGCCGATTGTCAACCTGCTGCAGATGCTGCCGGACGAAAAAATCAGCGCTGTGTTGCCGGTACAGGATTTCGTCGAGGACAAGTTTGTATTTTTCGCAACCAGCGAAGGCGTGGTGAAGAAAACCGCGCTGTCCGACTTCGGCAATCCGCGCAAGGCGGGCATCATCGCCATCGCACTCGACAGTGGCGACAACCTCATCGGTGTGGCGCTCACGGACGGCAAGCACGATGTCATGCTGTTTTCCGACGAGGGCAAGGCGGTGCGTTTCGAGGAAAGCGATGTGCGCTCCATGGGCCGCGACACGCGCGGGGTACGCGGCATGAACCTGTCCAAGGGCGGCAAGGTCATCTCGATGCTGGTTGCCGAGAATGAACAGGATTCGGTCCTGACCGCGACCGAGCACGGCTACGGAAAACGTACCGCGATATCCGAATACACCCGCCATGGCCGCGGCACCCAGGGCATGATCGCGATCCAGACCTCGAAGCGCAACGGCAAAGTGGTCGCTGCGGTGCTTGTGCGGTCGGATGACGAGATCATGATGATCACCACCGGCGGCGTGCTGATCCGCACCAAGGTGAAGCAGATTCGCGAAATGGGCCGCTCCACACAGGGTGTGACGCTCATCAACCTCGACGATGGGCAGAAGTTGTCCGGGCTGCAAAAGGTTGTTGAATCCGACGAAGAGGACGAATCGTAGATCGCGATGAGCCGCGTCTTCAATTTCTCGGCGGGTCCCGCCGCTATTCCTGAGGAAGTATTGCAGCAGGCGCAGGCGGAAATGCTGGATTTCCGCGGCACCGGCATGTCAGTGATGGAAATGAGCCATCGCGGCAAGGTCTTCATGGAAGTGGCGTCAGTGGCGGAGCAGGACTTCCGCGAGTTATTGGCGGTCCCGGCGAATTACCAGATTCTGTTCCTGCAAGGCGGCGGCAAGGGAGAATTTTCGCTGGTGCCGTTGAACCTGCTGCGCGGCGGGCACCGCGCGGACTACGTCAATACCGGGCATTGGTCCACCGGTGCCATCAAGGAAGCGGGCAAGTATTGCGAGGTTGCGGTCATTGCCTCATCGGAAGACCGCAAATTCACCTACGTGCCGAAGCAGTCGGCGTGGAAGCCCAACCGCGATGCCGCCTACCGGCATATTTGCACCAACGAGACCATCCACGGCGTCGAGTATTTCTGGACGCCGGAAATTGACGACGCTGTGCCGCTGGTGGCCGACACGTCGTCGCACATTCTGTCGCGGCCAATGGATGTCACGAAGTACGGTTGCCTGTATGGCGGCGCGCAAAAGAACATCGGTCCTTCCGGGCTGACGTTTGTCATCGTCCGCGAGGATCTGCTGGGCGGCGCGCATCCGATGACGCCGTCGGTATTCGATTACACGCTACAGGCCGCCAGCGACTGGATGCTGAATACGCCGCCGACGTTCGCCGTGTATCTGGCCGGCCTCACCTTCAAGTGGCTCAAGAAGCAGGGCGGACTCGCCGCCATCGAAAAACAGAATATCGAGAAAGCCGGCATGCTCTACGGCTGCATCGACCAGTCCGGCGGCTTCTATCGCAACGATGTCGCGGTTGACGATCGCTCGCGCATGAATGTGCCGTTCTTTCTGCGTGACGAACTGCTGAATGCGGCCTTTCTCGACGAATCGGCGGCGGCCGGCCTGGCCGCGCTGAAAGGCCACAAGGTGATAGGCGGCATGCGCGCGTCGCTATACAACGCGATGCCGGTGGCCGGCGTCAAGGCGCTGGTCACGTTCATGCGGGACTTCGCCCACCGTCATGGCTGACGGCGTGGCCGATCGGCGGTCCGCCGGGCGCGTGCCAATATCTTCACTCGGCCGGCGCGGCGACGGCGCCGATTTCAGTTAAATTACCGGTAACGCAAGACGCAGGTCCCTGTCCGGCCTGGCCGGCTTGAAAAGTCCTTCTCGATGTCCGACGATCTCTCCAGACTCCGTACCGAAATTGATGCCCTTGACGAGGAAATCCTCGCCAGCCTGAACGCGCGCGCCGCGCTCGCGCGCAAGGTCGGATCGCTGAAGGTGGGGCAGGCCTATCGGCCGGAACGCGAAGCCGAGGTGCTGCGTCGCATCCAGC
>JBDTSU010000457.1:0-3058 GCA_039930965.1 Betaproteobacteria bacterium | reverse complement strand
CCTTCCACTCACATTCACCGAAACAGGATATGCACCATGGCGATGATTGAAATCAAGAACGTCAGCAAATGGTACGGCGAAAAGCAGGTGCTGCAGGACTGCACCACCCATGTCGACAAGGGAGAAGTGGTCGTCGTGTGCGGCCCGTCGGGTTCCGGCAAGTCCACGCTGATCAAGACCGTCAACGGCCTGGAACCGTTCCAGAAAGGCGAAATCCTGCTCGACGGTATTTCCGTCGGGGCCAAGGACGCCAACCTGTCCAAGCTGCGCTCGCGGGTGGGCATGGTGTTCCAGAATTTCGAATTGTTCCCGCACATGAGTGTCACCAAGAACCTGACCATTTCGCAAACCCAGGTGCTCGGCCGCAGCGAGGACGCGGCGCGTGAAAAGGGCCTCAAGCTGCTCGAACGTGTCGGCCTGAGCGAGCACAAGGACAAATACCCGGCGCAACTCTCGGGTGGGCAGCAACAGCGAGTGGCCATCGCGCGCGCCTTGTCGATGGACCCGATCGCCATGCTGTTCGACGAGCCGACTTCCGCGCTCGATCCGGAAATGATCAACGAGGTCCTCGACGTCATGGTCGAACTCGCCAAGGAAGGCATGACCATGATGGTCGTGACCCACGAGATGGGCTTCGCCAAGAAAGTCGCCGACCGCGTCATCTTCATGGAAAAAGGCGGCACCATCCTGGAAGACTGCACCAAGGAAGAATTCTTCGGCACGCCGCGCAAGCAACGCACGCAGGACTTCCTGTCGAAGATCCTGCATAACTAGTGGCCTGTAACAGCCAATTCGAAACTGCCTTGCGAGTAGGTCGGGTTAGGCGAAGCCGTAACCCGACGAGCAGTGATCAAGATCAGCAACTCGTTCGGGTTACGCCGCTTCTCGCCTAACCCGACCTACGCGAACGTCGCCTGACCAAACGTACGTTCCGACGCGGCGAGCCTGCACAATTCGTTACACCTGCGACAGAAAATGAATGGGGCCACGTGCCCCATTTCGCATTTCAATGCGTTGTTTCCGCTAAGATGCAATCGACGCTTTCCACGGGGCAACGCCCATGAACAAGACATTACTGATCATCCTCGCGCTGTTTGCCACAATCGTGTCGGCCAGCTGGTATTTTCTGCGACCGCCAAGCGAGAGTGCGATGATTGCCGCGGCCGAACAGGCGGTCGCGGCCAGCCGCGCCGCAACGGCGGCAACTGGCAGCGCCTCGGTCATGCCACTGGAAAACCTGCAAAAGACCTCGCCGGTCCGGATCACCCCCGCGCGCACCGTGGTCCCGCTCAAGAGCGCGCTTGCGCAGGAATTTGAAAAGGCTCACCAGCTGAAGACGTTTTACGATCGCTATGCGGCCAACCCGGATGCGGCCGACGGCGAGACCAAGTTTTTTGCGGCGCTGGCGATGGAACGCTGCATCGGCCGCGGCCGCGGCTCGCAAGGCCCGTCGGAGGCCGACAAGGCGCGATTCCAGGGGCGCCTCAAGGAAAACGACCCGGCCAACGCACAACGGATCGAAGCGTTCAATCGCGTCACCCAGACCTGCGAAGGATTCGCCAACATCAACCTCGGCGCAGCGGATATTGCAAAACTCTATCGCGAAGCGGCCGCGCAGGGCAACGCGGCGGCCAAGGTGGCGGTTGCCGCCGATCTTTACCGCGAACAGGCGCGCGGCGCACGCGGCATTGAGGAACGGCGCATGTCCGAGGATCAATTGGCCCTGGTCCGCGACGCCCTCGGTAGCGGCGACCCGTTTGCCATTGAGCGCGCCGGCCAGTTGCTTTCCTGGGGATCGACACAACTGGCGGACCGCAAAGTCGGCCCGAACGGCGATCCCTATTCCGCCCGCGACTGGGCGCCGGCGTGGCAGTTCGCCGCCTGCGACCGGGGCGCGAATTGCGGCTCGGACAATTACAAGGTACTGAATGGCTGCGCCTATCAGGGCCATTGCGGCTACGAAAGCCTGGAATCGTATATGCAGTTCAATGAACTTCCGCCCAATGCCTACGCGGCGGCCATACAGAACCGCGCCACGATTCTCGACGCTATCGCGCAGGGCCGCTGGGACTGGCTTGGCATCGCGCCCGGCATGGGCCGCACCGTCGCGCCGGCGGCGGTGGCCAACAACAACGGTGGCACCCGTCCACCCCCAACCCAGGCACCCATCCCGCCCAAACGCGGCGGCTGACTGGCAGCGGTGATGCGCATCGCACAGATCACGGATTTGCACGTCGGCGGCGCCGAGGTCGCCGCTCATTACAAGCCTGGAAGCTGGCGCACGCATACCGTGCAGTCCGGCAGCTTTGCCGGGCCCTTTGGTTTTCATTGAAATCGACACCGGCTTCACCCATGCCCTGGTTCCGCCGCGACGGTGATCAGATCATCGTGTCCGTACATGCCCAGCCCGGCGCTAAGCGTACTGGCATTCAGGGGCTGCACGGCGGCGCGCTGAAGATCCGCGTGGCGGCACCGCCCGTGGACGGCGCCGCCAACGATGAACTGCGCCGCTTCCTGGCGAAGTCATTCGATGTCGCGTTGCGAGACGTCGAACAAATCGCGGGCCTGGCTTCACGTGCCAAACGATTCGTCATTCGCGGCAGCCGGGTGGAGCCACTGTCGTTGTACGACGTGCCTGACACGTCGTCCGGTTAGCTTCAACCCTCGCACCCCGGCACAAACGAAACACTACACTAGCCCACGCGCACCATCGCCTGCGCGAGCACGACCGCGACATGTATCGCTTCGCGTTCCGCGCCATCGGCAATCTGATGGCGGCAACTGGTGCCGTCGGCGACGATCAGCGTCGCCGCGCCGGCATTGCGTACCGCGGGCAACAACGACAACTCAGCCATTTTCATCGAGACCGCGTAGTGGCCGGTCTCATAACCGAATGCTCCCGCCATGCCGCAGCAGCTGGATTCGACCGTCGTGGTCTGAAGTTCGGGAATCCACGACAGCACCTCTTCGACCGCCCCCATGACGCCGAACGCTTTCTGGTGGCAATGGCCGTGCAGCAGCGCCTGCTCGGCCTCGATCGCCTGCAGCCCAAGCTTCG
>JBDTSU010000456.1:0-3068 GCA_039930965.1 Betaproteobacteria bacterium | reverse complement strand
ATGGATGTTTTCCGGCGCAATCCCCATCAGGATCGCCTTTTTGCGTGCCGGCTCCAGCTCTTCGCCTTGGCCGAGGTCAGCGGTGAAGGTCACCACTTCGCAGCCATATTCCGTCTGCAGCCATTTCAGGATGATCGAGGTGTCGAGGCCGCCGGAATAGGCGAGCACGACTTTCTTCGGGGCGGGTTTGGCGACGGACATGGGGCAACTCCCGGAGCGGGGGGTCTTTGGATGCGCGCTTATAACTCTCACTGGCGGCGCTGCAAGCAAAGCTGGCGGCGTGAGCGGCGCGCTGTTGGCGAAACTGGCGCCGGACGACCTGCGTGCTAGTTTAGGCTTGTCCGGCCGGTTTACGGCCACCTCGCCTGGAGACGTTCATGGCCGGATTTGCTGCTTTCGGACGCCTTGTGCGCCGGACCCTTGCTGCGCTCATTGTGACGGTTTCAGCGCTCTGCGCGCCGGCCATGGCGCAACCGGCCTTCTGGGTCGTGAAGGACGCCGATTCCACCATCTACCTTCTCGGCACGGTGCACCTTCTGAAGCCCGAGACAGTCTGGAAAACACCCAAGCTTCTGGCCGCGATGAATGAGGCCCAGCAGCTCTGGCTGGAACTGCCCACCACCGACCCGCAGGCAATGGCGCCGGAAATGATGCAGCTGGTCGCGAAGTATGGCCTGTCGCCGGGCGCGCCGCTGTCCAAGGACCTGACGCCGGACGAAATAAAAACGCTGGATGAGGCAGCTCAGCTCGCTGGCCTGACGGCGGCCCAGCTCAACGTCTTCCGGCCGTGGTTTGCCGCACTCACCATCTCCAACGCCGCGATGGTGCGCGCGGGCTATGATCCGATGTCCGGCGTCGACATGAATGTCGAGGCGATCTTCAAGGCGCGCGACATCAAGCCGATCGGGCTGGAAAAAGCCGAGCAGCAGATCAGGGTCTTCGCGGACATGACGCGCGAGGAGGAGCTGGCCTATCTGCGCCAGACGATGGGCGAATACGAAAATGCTTCGACCGAACTGGACACGATGGTCGAGCAGTGGTCGCACGGCGACCTTGCCGGGCTGGAGCAGATGTTCGTCACCGACATCAAGGACACATCGCCCGAGCTTTACGACGCGCTGCTGCGCGACCGCAACGCCAACTGGGTCGAGCAGATCCAGGACATGCTGAAGGGCAAAGGCGTGATCTTCATCGCCGTCGGCGCAGGCCACCTGATCGGCGACGACAGCGTGCTGGCAATGCTGAAAGCCAAGGGCATTGCATCGGAACGGGTGCAGTAGGGGCACCCAAGTCGCGAGACTGACTCTCTCATCCCGACGAACGTCGGCATTCAGGAAGGGTCGCGACGCCCGCGGGGCACTTCCTCGGATTCCCACCGCCGTGGGAATCAACACCAGATAAGGTCGAGAACTAGTCGAGCACGTTGAACCCAGCCCAAGTAACGCCGGCAAGAAAGAGCGCGAAACCCACAATCAGCAAAACATCTAAGGCCGAAATCCAGCGCTCCGGGAAAGGAGGAAGAGCGCTTGGAGTCGGTGAAGGAACCTTACCAATTGTTCCTTGTTGGAACTGGGCATCCGCCTCTCGCTTCATTCGATCAAGGTCGCTGGCGAGGGCGAGGACGTGCTGCGACAGCCGCAGGTTCGCGTGGATTCGGGACCAAAGTCCTGCGGCCGATATAACAAACGAAACCGCCAGAAGGACAATGGGGCCTACGATGTCGGAAGTCGAAACCGCCGTGGCCTGAGATAAGTGCCAAGTGGCGAGGAGGGCAATTGATCCTCCGCTAGCAAGCATCAGCTTGTCGCCCAAGCGCTCTTGCTCTTTCTTCGCTGCATCGGCCGCTTCTTTTGCGTCGTGCACATGTCCTTCGATGAAGCCTAGAAGGCGCCGTTCTTTTTCTCGTAGATCCGCTGGAAACTCAGGCGTAGATGAACTCATTTCTCTCCCCCGGGTCGCAAATTTAGAGAATACCTCCCAAGTGTTGAGGTAAAGCCCGTTACAGAGAAATCCGTTGGCATTGAAGCGCGCTCGAACCTGTTAGGCAGAACAAGTTTCGAGATTGGCAGCGGGGGACCGACGAACGTCAGGACGAGCGAGAGATATATTTAAACCATCCCCGGCCACGCCGCGAAGACCGCCATTCCCAGACTCACTCCGACGATGCCGATCGCGGCGAGGCGCGGGCCGTGCAGCCTGCTCCAGAGAAGCGCGCCGGTTAGCGCCATGGCGATCAGGCCGCCGGCCATGGTGTCGATGAACAACACCCAGATCCAGTTCATGCCGGATCCCTTGTGCATGTTTTTGAGAACGCCCCAGACATTCTGCTCTGACTTCGACGCTTTCACCGCGGCTGAGCCCGGCGTGTATTCGACATTGAGTGTGGCGTTGGCGCCATTGAACGACTGTTTCCAGACGACGGCTTCCTGAATGTCGCGGCCCATCATCTGGATGCGCTCTCCGCCACGTTCTCCGGCGGGCTGGTCGCCGCGCTGCCCGCGCGGTGGGCCGCCTTCAGCGCGCGGGGCGCGGGGTTCGAGTGCGGTTCCGAACTGGGTTTGTGCCCACTTGCCGAGATCTTCCGGCGATTTGATCAGCGCGGGATCGACCGCGATGCTTGCCTCCATCACTTCAACCGGCGCGCCGGTGTCGATCTTCAGCGTCGAGCGGTGATTGAGCAGCAGCCCGCTCATGCCGATCAGAAGGAACGCGAGCGCGCCCCAGAAACCGGTCCAGGCGTGGATGCGCTTCAGCCACTGGATGACTTCAGTGCGATTGGCGAAACCGGGCAGGAACAGCAGCGTGCCCGGCGGACGCTTGCGCGCGAGCTTGGCGGCGGTGGCTTTGGTGGAAACGTCCATGGCTCAGATCTCGTCCCGGCTGCGTAAACGCGGTCAGGCCGACGGCGGCGCCGGATCAGTACCGCTACTGCGAATGAATTGCAGTATCGTGTAGACTGGGCGCCATGCCACAACAAGCGGCTCTCGTGCCGCAGGGGCAGTCGCTGGATGTGTGCCGGACAAGAAAATGCGCCGGCCTCTTGGGGAGACCGGCGCGAGGCAGCGTCT
>JBDTSU010000455.1:0-3071 GCA_039930965.1 Betaproteobacteria bacterium | reverse complement strand
TTACAAAGGGAGGAGTTCCTCTCCTCACGCGACGTCGCCTGCCAATGACTTCCCCATTTGAAAAAGCGGCGTAGCCCGACACATTTGTACAGTTCGACGATTGCCTGTCGGGTTACGGCTTCGCCTAACCCGGCCTACGTATTAGCTCAACTACCGAGAAATCCCTCCCGGCCTCCCTTTACAAAGGGAGGAGTTCCTCTCCTCACGCGACGTCGCCTGCCAATGACTTCCCCCTTTGAAAAAGCGGCGTAACCCAACATGCGGCGCACGCGCTGAAGAAGTTGTCCGATGTCGAACGCGATCAACGCGCCGCCCCGTTGCGTCGCGCGCTGGCCCGGCAACTGCGCATCCGTCCATTTCTCGACGCGCTGTACCGGCCGCCTGAATGGGTCACCACACCCGCCGACGAGACCATCGTGTGCCGCTGCGAGGAAGTCACCGCCGGCCGCGTGCGCGAGATGGCACGCCTGGGATGCCAGGGGCCGAACCAGACCAAGTTCTTTAGCCGTTGCGGCATGGGTCCGTGCCAGGGCCGCACCTGTGGGCTGGCCGTCACGCAAATACTGGCGCGCGAACTCGGAAAATCCCCCGCCTAGGTGGGCGCCTATCGCATTCGCGCGCCATTGAAGCCGGTGCCAATGTCATCGCTCGCGTCGCTGGTGAGCGCGACAACCGACGACACCTCGGCATGACGGTGGCTCCCGGGAGTGAACGGGCAGTTGCTGGAGAGGGTGAAGTAACACTAAGGAGACTCTGATCAAGTCTAATTTGGATGTGGTTCGACAAGCTCACTATGTACGAAATCCGATAGTTACCGTTCGTCCCTCAGCTTTAAGCATGCTGGAGTAGGCTCTGAGCCTGTCGAAGGACTTAATCAGAGTTTCCCTGAGTTCCAATTCCCAATCCTTACCGTAATAGTCTTTGTCATTCCCGCTTCCGTGGTGAAGACAATGATTGATGGCGCTGTCCCCGAGTGCTATCGTGCAGGGGCCCTTGCCTCCCCTCAATATGTGCCGATACTGTCGCCACGATGACTGGACTTCCCTTGGATATTCGCCCAATCAACCCGCGCGCCGAACGCAATTTTTTCAGCGGCATGGCGGCGGCGATCATCGTCCTCGCCCTGGCGGGATTTGCGCGCACCTATTTCCTTCGCCCGGTACTGCCGCCGCTGACGCCCGCGCTGCAGGAACTCACGCCGCTCATCCACCTGCACGGCGTGTTGTTCACCGCCTGGGTGGTGTTTTTCTTCATGCAAGCGCGGCTGGTGGCTGCGGCGCGCATCGACCTCCACCGCCGGCTGGGCATGGCGGGTGCGGCGATGGCGGCGTTGCTGGTGGTGGTCGGCACGATGACGGCGCTCCAGGCGGTCGGGCGCGGTGTGGCGCCGTACGGGATGGACCCGGCCCGTTTCCTGATCGTGCCGCTCATGTCGATCGGCTTGTTCGCGATTTTCGTTGCCGCCGCCGTTCGCGCGCGCCGCGACGCCCAAAGTCACAAGCGCCTGATGCTGCTGGCGACGATCGCGCTGTTACCACCGGCGATCGCACGCTGGGTGCTGTTGCTCGGCCTCGGTCCGCAGGTGGTCTTCGCAGTCGCCACGCTGTTGCTGGTGCCGTTGATCATCTGGGATTTGAAATCGCAGCGGCGCCTGCACCCGGTGACACTGTGGGGCGGGCTGATACTGATCGCCTCGGGGCCGCTGCGCCTGGTGATTTCGCGGACCGACGCCTGGCTCGCGATGTCGAATTGGCTGGTGGGCTGGGTGAAGTAGGGCCGCCCGGACTCCATTCTCGGGACATCCGCCTCCTCAGAACCTCGCCATCACCGCCTGCGCAACTTTGATCTGTTCCAGCTTGCCTTTCCAGGGCGCCGCGTCGTCGGCGGTCGAGAGGTTGTCGCGATAGCGTTCCATCTGCTCGGCGGCCTTCTTCGCCGTCGCTTCGATCTCGATGCTGAAGGCGATTCATGGCGGCGACAAGACCCGTGCGTGAGATGGCATGTCAGGCGCCCTATCCGGGTGTTTCGCGCCAGTCCGGTCGCCATGGGACAGGCTCGCTGCCCGCCCACGGACGGCGGCAGGTTGCGGAGCGCGTTCGCGGTTGGTGTTCAGCGCCCCGCTGGATCCGCCGGATTTAAGCGCCCCTTCAATTCCGCCAGTTCCGCCTTGACCTTCAACAGTTCGTCCCGCAGCGGCATGGTCGCGTCGGCGATTTCTTCCGCCGTGTAGCGCGGCGTGATGTGCTGCGGACAGTTCCAGTCGTAGCCTTCGACGGCGATGATGATGGCGCGCTCGACCTTGCCGCGATAGTCCGACGCGACCAGCCGCTCCAGCAGCGCCGGGTCTTCCGCTTGCGTCACCTGCCGCGCGCGGCCGAAGAGTTTCAATCGTGTGCGCCGCGCATAGTCCATCAGGATGATGGCGACACGGTCATTGCCGGAGAGATTGCCCACACTGATGTATTGCACATTGCCGCGGAAATCGGCGTAGCCCAGCGTTTTCGCGTCGAGCACTTTCAGGAACCCCGCCGGGCCGCCGCGAAACTGCACATACGGCCAGCCGGTCTCGCTGACGGTCGCCTGATAGAAACTGTCGCGGGCGGCGATGAATTCCGATTCCGCCACACCCAGTTGATCGCGGCGGTCCTCGTGGTGATCGAGCCGTGCATACGCGGCGCGGCTGCCCGCGCGGGTCTGCAGGGCGCGCACGGCGGGAGTGAAGGCGATATCGGCATAGGCGCGGGACATGGGAAAAACCTTGTGAACAGGGTGAATGGTTGCGCCGGTGCCGCATGCGATGCGGCGCCGGCGCGGCGGGTGTAGTGCTTACTTGTTGAGCGAAGCCCAGTTGCCGTTGGCCTTGCGGATGTACCCGGCGGCATCCTTGCCGAAGGTGGTGTTGATGTCGCCGTTGAAGTTCAGGTACAGCTTGTTGTCGACGATCTTCCAGCCGTTGACCGGATCGACGTCGAACAGCTTGCCGACGGAAACGCCCCAGCTGCAGAAGCCACCGTATTGCGGTGCGAAATGCGCCGGATCCTGCTTGAATGCGTCGCGGTTTTCCGCGCTGG
>JBDTSU010000454.1:0-3081 GCA_039930965.1 Betaproteobacteria bacterium | reverse complement strand
CCGCCACAACCAGAACGACCATGACGACCACGAAAGTCGGCATGAAGGCGTGCGGAATAATCGCCGAGAGCTCGGCAAATGGATTGCTGGTGAACATCCTCCCCCCTCTTCAGCGCGCTGACTTTAACCGGCTAGTGCGCTGATTTTAACCGGCCGGTAATGACCCGAGCGAAAAAAGAGGTTATGCCATCATAGAAAATACTTGGGACGGCACAAGGTAAAGGACGGCGACGGCCCGGTAGGCGCCTGGTTCGTTCCGGTTGCTCAAGGCGCAGGCAACCAAAGCGGCGGGCCAATTCTACGAGAGGAACGCTATCCCGAAATCAAGGAGCGTGTCGGGCATTACGTCGATATCCATCCGATGCCGACCTGCCTGCGCAACCACGCCATGCTGGAGGAGATCGAGGCCGGCAATGGCCCAGCTACATGCACACGCAGAAAGTGCTCGACACCAGGGACGCATCTAGGAATTCGGCGACTGAAGTCAGTCGCGCACGCGGGCATCCGGACAGGCTGAGGCTTCGACCACCCCTCCGCCCTCGGGCATCGCCACCAGGTCGGTGAGCCGGGTGCAATGGCCTTTCCAGCACAGTTCGTAGTCCGCCGCGTAGGGGGAAACGGTAAGGCGCAAGCGGCGCAGCGGCGGCACATTCGGCCGGTAGTGCCAGACGCCATTGCGCAATTCCGCGCCGGCCGGGGGCTCCATGCCCGCGCCAGACCCCCTGACGCGGGCGGTCACCGCCGACAACATGTCGCCGTCGACGCGATAGTCCTCCTCCCAGCGGATGCGCTCCACCGAGTGCGTCCAGGCCAGGGTGAATTCGGTGACCGGGAGCGCGACGCGAATCACCGCCGCCACCGCGAGGCACAGCACGGTCATGCGGCGGGCGCTTTGGCGAAGCGCTTCGCGCGGAATCGGTGGACCACGAGCACCAGGACCGCGAGACCGAAACCGACCTCGTCGGTGATCGGCAATGCCACCACCAACGAAAACGCCGCCGCCGCGGCGACGATCCGCTCCAGCCAGGACAGCGGAGACCACAGGTAGCCGATGCTGGCCGCACCCCACAAACCAATGGCCACAAGAGCTTTGAATACGATGTAAAGGGTGTCGAGCCAGTCGCCGGATTGCAGCATCAACGCCGGCGCGTACACGGCCATGAAGGGAACGACAAAGCCGGCTATCGCGATCCGCATCGCCTGGATGCCGATGCGCAGACCGGAGGCTTTGGCGATCGGCGACGCCGCGAACGCGGCCAGCGCCACCGGCGGTGTCAGGTCGGCCATGATTCCGAAATAGAACACGAACATGTGCGAGACGATGAGCGGGACACCCAGCGCGAGCAGCGCCGGTGCCGCCAGCGAGCTGGTGATGATGTAGTTGGGAATCGTCGGGATGCCCATGCCCAGCACGAGGCAGGTCAGCATGGTGAGCACCAGCGACAGGAAGAGGCTGTGCTGGCCCAACTGGATGATGAAGCCCGCAAAGCTCGTCGCGGCGCCGGTGAGCGTCATCACGCCGATGATCACGCCGACCAGCGCGCAGGCCACCCCCACGGAGAGCGCATTCTTGGCGCCGTCGGCCAGGCCCTTGACGGCCATCTTCAGCACCTCGCGCCCGCCCCGCACGTACAGGTTGACCGCCACCAGCAGGCCAATGACGGCGAACACCGCGCCGATACCGTACTTGAAGAACGACGACGACAATAGCCCAAGCGCGACCCAGAACACCATGCGCAGCGCGGTGCCCGAAATGCGCAAGGCCACGGCGACGCCGAATATCAGGATGATGGTCAGCGCGAGTCCGACCGTCCCGGAAAACAGTGGCGTGTACCCGGAAAAGAGCAGGTACACGAGCGCAGCGAGCGGCAGGATCAGATGCCAGCTCTTCCGCACGGCGGCCCACGCGTCGGGGCACTCGGATTTGGGGATTCCAAACAGGTGCAGGCGCCCGGCTTCCAGGTGGACCATCCAGAACGCCGTCACGAAATACAGCACTGCGGGAATGGTCGCGGCCTTTACGATCTCCAGGTAAGGCACGCCAATGGTCTCGGCCATGATGAAGGCGACCGCCCCCATCACCGGCGGCATGATCTGGCCTCCCATGCTGGACGTCGCCTCCACGCCACCGGCGAAGTCGGCGCGATAGCCGAAGCGCTTCATCAGCGGAATGGTGAATTGGCCTGTCGTCACGACGTTCGCCACTCCCGATCCGTTGATGGTGCCCATGAGTCCCGAAGCGACCACCGCCACCTTCCCGGGACCGCCTCGCATATGGCCCACGGTGCCGAGCGAGAAATCGGTGAAGAGCTTGATCATTCCCGCCTGCTCGAGAAACGTTCCGAACAGGATGAACAGGAAGATGTAGGTCGACGAGACGTAGACCGGTATACCGTAGATGCCCTCGGTGCCGAAAGACATCTGGTTGATTACCTGATCAACACCGTAGCCACGGTGCTCGAGCGGACCGGGCAGGTACTGGCCGAACAGCGCGTACGCGAGGAACAGTGCGCAGATCAGCGGAAGCGCGATGCCCATGACGCGGCGCGCCGCCTCGAACACCAGCACGATCAGGGCAATGCCGACGATGAAATCGGACGTCGTCAGGTCGCCCGAACGCTGAATGAGATCCGCCTCGAAAATCCATTGGTAGATGCCAGTGGCCACGCCGGCGAGCCCGAGCAGCGCGCCAACCCACGCATCACCCCTGCCGCCGCGAACAAAGGACGGGAACATCAGGAAAGTGAGCAGCAGCAGGAAGCTCACGTGCAAAGCCCGCATGATCACGCTGGACAGCGGGGCAAACGCGGCCGTGTAGACCTGATAGGTCGAGAACAGTACCGCTACTGCGAAGATGATGCGCGCGACGCCCGGCGAGCGCTCCGGTGCATGCATCACTGGGTCGACATCGGCAGCCGTGATCTCGGTGGACATGAAGTGCCTTTCGCGAACCTGCCCCGTACGGCCCTTGCCGCTGGCCGCGCCCCATGAGGCGCCGCCGCCAGGACCCAAGCCGGCTTATTTGATCAGGCCTTTTTCCTTGTAGAACTTCTCCGCGCCCGGATGAAACGGAATGCCGGC
>JBDTSU010000453.1:0-3084 GCA_039930965.1 Betaproteobacteria bacterium | reverse complement strand
ACAAACAAACGGACTGGATCCCAGCCTGCGCTGGGATGACGGGAACTTTTTATCCTTAATCGAGTGGCATGAGTGTCAGCCACCAACGATGCTGGCGGGCCGTCGGCGTCAGATGTGAATCTGCCGCCCGCCGCCAAATGCCCAGTTCTCCCACTGGGTCTCCTTGAAAACCACCATCACATTGTCGGGATGGAGCCCCGGATCCTTGGCAACCTGCGCGATCAGGTCAGACAGGATTTTGCGCTTCACCTTCACGCTGCGGCCCACCGACAGCAGGATTTCGATCAGCACAAAATCGTCATCGCGCGGCACGGCCAGGTCGGGATAGCCGGGGTCGAAGCGAAAATCGTCCGCCGACAATTCCAGCACGCGGTGAAAGCGATCGGTGGCGGGCACGCCCGAGGCGACCAGCGCCTGGTGCACGCCTTCCAGCACGGCGGATTTGAATGCGGCGGTTTTGGGCTTGCGTACGGTGAGTGTGACAAGCGGCATGATTGACTCCCTGGCGAAGGTGACCGGGAACGGTCACATTGTTCGCTTACTCTAATCGTGGGTTGGAAAACATACAATGTACGTTTCCACCCTTCACCTGTTCCCGGAAGTCCGTAATGCGCGTTTTCGTTTCGCCCCGGCGCTTCGTCCTGCTGCTCACCGCTCTCCTCCTGTTCTGCTCCCGGCCCGCGTCTGTATGGGCCTGGGGCAGCGAAGGCCACCGCGTCACCGGCCTCGTCGCGGGCGAGTTGCTGACGGCCAAGACGCGCATTCGCCTCAACCAGCTGGTGCCCGGGATCGATCTCGGCGAGTTTGCCAACCGGATGGACGTGTATCGCGACGCGCTGGCGCAGGAGGTGCCCGGCTCGGAGAAATGGCACTACGACAACCCGCCGATTTGCGGCAACCGGACGTATGCCAGCTACTGTCCGCATGGCGACTGCGCGTCGTCACGGATTCCCGTTTCCTTCAAAGTGCTGTCCGACCCGCGCGCGACGCAGGAAGCACGTGCGCAGGCGGCGATGTTGCTGGTGCACATCGTCGGCGATATCCACCAGCCGCTGCATGCGTCGAATGACATGGATCTCGGCGGCAACCAGAAGAATGTGCTGCCGCCCGATACCGATGTACCACGCAACCTGCACCAGGTCTGGGACAGCGACCTGACCAAGCTCGCCCTGCGCGGCATCCGCGAGGCCGACTTCGCGAAACAGTTGGTGAAGCGCTACCGGCACAAGGAGATCCCCGGCTGGCAACGCGGCAGGGTGCGGCAATGGGTGAATGAATCGCTGGCGATCAGCCGCCGCGTCACCTATGGCCTCCTGCCGGAATACACCTGCGGGGTGGCCTGGCCGATGGAAAAGGTGGTCAGCCTGCCGCAGTCGTACATGGACACCGCGCAAGAGTTGATTCCCGCGCAGCTCGCCAAAGCCGGCGCGCGCATCGCCTGGCTGTTGAATCGCGCGCTGGATGGTCCCGCCGACCCGGCATCGGCCACGCGCTCGCGGCCGGTCGCCGAACCTGTCCAAACACACTGAATTTCCTGCCGAGCCCGATATGTATCGAGGAGAACGATTCAACGGCTACAGCCACCTCGCCGGCACGCTGCTGGCGATCGCCGCCGCGACGGCGCTGATCATCTACGGCGCCAGCAAGGGCGATGCCTGGAAGATCGTGAGTTTTTCCATCTACGGCGCGACGCTGATCATGCTGTTCGGTTTCTCCACGCTGTATCACAGCACCCGCGGCAGGACCAAGAGTGTATTCCGCAAGTTCGATCACAGCGCGATCTACCTGCTGATTGCCGGGACCTATACGCCCTTCACGCTGGTGACCCTGCGCGGGCCGTGGGGCTGGACATTGTTCGGCGTGGTGTGGGGACTGGCTCTCGCCGGCATCGTCCAGGAACTCACGATCGCCAAGGGCGCACGCTGGATTTCACTGGTGATCTACATCGTCATGGGCTGGGTCGCGGTCATTGGCGTGGCGCCGATGATCGATGCGCTGACCTGGCGCGGCTTCGCCTGGGTGGCCGTGGGCGGCGTGGTTTATACCGCCGGCACAGTGTTCTACCTTTTCGACGACCGCTACCGGCACTGGCACGGCATCTGGCACCTGTTCGTGCTGGGCGGCGCGGCGATTCACTACGCCGCCATCTTTCTGTACGTCGCGTAGGGCGGATGAAACCGGATCTCGATTCGCTGTCCCGGCGTATCCGCGATGACGGCTTCGGGTTTGTGCCCTCGGCCGCCGTGGCGGCACTGCTCGATGCCCCGCTTGCCGACTGGGATACTTTCGCCGCCAGCTGGAACGACATGCCGCTCGACACCTACATGGCCGACGGCGGGCGTTACCGGCGCCGCCGCCATGCCACGCTGTCGGTCGCGCCATTCGCGACGCAGGCAACGCTGGAAGCGCACCAGCCGCATTACCAGAGCCGCGACTACAACCGCCTCAACGGCGGCATCGCGCGTCATTACGAGCCGGTCGCCCCGACAATCCTGCGCGGAGAAACCATGACCGCGCTGATCGGTCTGGGCAGCGCGGTATTCGGCCACCTGTCGCCGGGCGTGCACTGGCATGTCGAGGTGCACCAGTTCCGCATCGAGGCCAACGCCGCCGCGAGTGGCCGGCCGACGCCGGAAGGCGTGCATCGCGATGGCGTGGACTACGTGATGGTGATGATGGTGAAGCGCCACAACATCGCCGAAGGCACGACCACGATTCACCGGCCGGACGGCACGCCGCTCGCGAGCTTCACGCTGACCGAACCGATGGACCTGACGCTGGTCGATGATCATCGTTGCCTGCACGGCGTGACGCCGGTGGTGGCGCAGGATGTCTCGCGGCCGGCGTATCGCGATGTGCTGGTGGTGACGTTTCGGGAGCGTTCAAGCGGCGGGTGACCGAAGGAACACTTTGGTCTTGCGCAAGGGCGAACGCCACCTGAAACCCCAGTATCTACGCACCTCACCAGCCACTTTCGGCCCGGGAAGCGCGTAGATGCTGGAGTTTGCCATTGCGAGTTGTCTCGAAATCCGTCGTCCCAGCGAACAACCACAAGGGTTGCGCCGGGCTGGGACCCAGTCCGTT
>JBDTSU010000452.1:0-3088 GCA_039930965.1 Betaproteobacteria bacterium | reverse complement strand
CGTACCGCGATCAAGGTTGCCGGTGGGCTCGTCGGCCAGCACGCAGGCTGGCTGCGTGACCAGCGCCCTCGCCACGGCCACCCGCTGGCGTTCGCCGCCGGACAGTTCTCCCGGCTTGTGGGTGAGGCGGTGGGATAGCCCGACTTCGGCCAGCATCGCGGCCGCCCGTTGCTTCGCCGCTGCTGTCGATTCGCCGCGAATCGCCAGCGGCATCGCCACGTTTTCCAGCGCCGAAAATTCCGGTAACAGATGATGAAACTGATAAACGAAGCCAAGCGCCTTGTTGCGCAACTGGCCCTGCGCGACCGGCGACAACTTGTCCATGCGCTCGACCTGCAGGGTCACTTCCCCAGAGGTCGGCGCGTCGAGGCCGCCAAGCAGGTGCAGCAGCGTACTTTTGCCCGAACCCGAGGCGCCGACGATGGCAATGGTCTCGCCGGCGGCCACGTCAAGGTTGACGCGCTTGAGGACTTCGACCGGTACCGCACCCTGGTAGAAAGTCTTGGTGAGTTCGCGGCAGGCGATGACGGTGCCGGTCATTATTCGTACCTCAACGCTTCCGCGGGATTGACCCGCGAGGCCCGCCAGCTGGGGTAAAGTGTCGCCGCCAGCGCCAGCAACAGCGATATCACCGCGGTCGACCAGACGTCGTTCCATTTGAGGTCGGACGGCAGCTCGGAAAGAAAATAGACTTCGGGACTCAGCACCTTGAAGCCCGCCACGCCCTCGATGAACGGCACCACCACATCGATGTTCAGCGCGAGCAGGATTCCCGTGCCGACACCGATCAGCGTGCCGATCACGCCGACCACCGCGCCCTGCACCACGAAGATCTTCATGATCATGCCTGGTGACGCACCCAGGGTGCGCAGGATGGCGATATCGGGATGCTTGTCGGTCACCACCATCACCAGTGTCGAGACCAGGTTGAACGCCGCCACCGCGATGATCAGCGTGAGGATGATGAACATCATGCGTTTTTCGATCTGCACCGCGCGAAAGTAGGTGGCGTTCTGTTTGGTCCAGTCGGTGACATAGCCGTCGATTTTCAGTGTATCGCCCAGTTGCCGGCTGACCAGCGGCGCGCGGTCGGTGTCGTTCAGCTTGAGCCGCACGCCGCTGACGTTGTCGCCGAACTGGAACAGGACCTGCGCATCCTTCAGGTGGATCAGCGCCAGGTTGGCGTCGTACTCGTAGTGTCCGGAACTGAAAATCCCCGACACGGTGAAGCTGCGTAATCGCGGCACCATGCCGGCCGGTGTCACGCTGCCCTGCGGGGTGATGAGCTGCAGCCTGGTGCCAATCGTCACGCCCAGCGCCCGCGCCAGCGCGCCGCCGAGGATGATGTTGTATTCGCCCGGCGCGAGCGACGTGATCTTTCCCGCGCGCATGTCCTTGCCGAGCGTGGCGACGGTGTTTTCCTCATCCGGCAGGATGCCGCGCACCATCGCGCCGCGCACGTTGGACGAATACGCCAGCAGGCCCTGGCCGTCGATAAACGGGGCCGCCGCGACCACATCGGGATGCTTGCGCACCTCGGTCAACACTTGCCGCCATGTCTCAAGGCCGCGCACCGGACCCGAATCAAGCCCCATCACCTGGATGTGCGAAGACACGCCGAGAATACGCGCCCTCACCTCTTTCTGGAAGCCGTTCATCACCGACATCACCGTGATCAGCGCGGCGATGCCCAGCGCGATACCGGCCATCGACACCATGGAAATGAAAGAGATGAAATGGTTCTGGCGTTTGGCGCGCGTGTAGCGCAGGCCGATGAAAAGCGGCAGGGGTTGCAAGTTGGCGTCTGACAGGGAGTGAAGTACCCGAATGATAAACTACCCGTCGCATGAATCTCGATGTACTCATTCCTTCGCTGCTGCTTCCCCAAAAAGTACACGCGTTGATACCGTCGCTGACCGTACCGGCACTCGAACGCCTGCTCTCGCGCGCGGATCGGCGGGTCGGCGGTACGCTGGGGAGCGGCGCATCCTGGCTTTGCGAGTGCTGGGGCATTTCGGCGCCTTATCCCCTCGCGCCGCTGCTCGCGGAATTTGACGGGCTATTTGACGGGCCTCAGGCGTCGAGTGATGGCTGGATGTTCGCCGAACCCGTGCATCTGGTTGCAAGCCGTGATCGGCTAACCCTGTTTCCGACACGGTTCCTCGACCTGACTTCGCACGAAACAGCCCATCTCATTGCTGCGCTCAATGCGCATTTTTCAGATCGGCATCTGCAGTTCTATTCGCCGACGACCGAACGCTGGTACGTTCGATTTGACGCTTCGGAAGTCCCCGATACGACGCCTCCCAGCATGGCCCACACCGGTTCACTTGCTGATCTCCAGCCAAAATCCAAGGGTGCAATCGACTGGCGTGCATTGCAGAACGAAGCGCAGATGTTGCTGTTCGGCCACCCCATCAATGAAGCGCGCGAGGCAGTGGGCAAACCCACGGTAAGTGGCGTTTGGTTCTGGGGTGGAGGGGTACTGCCGGTACTCAAGAAACCCTATTACGACCGCGTTGTCGCCGACACAGCCCTCCCTTCGCTGCTCGCAAACAAGACCGGCATCGAACTTCGGGCGCTTTCCTGGGAATCGATTCGCTCGGCAACAGGCAGCGCGCTTGCCGTATTGGATTCCTGTACAGAGTTGGCAAGCAAACTCGAATTTGAAGCGTGGGTGCACGAAATGGAACGGCTGGAACGCGAATTGTTCCTGCCTATTTCGCGGGCACTCACACTGGGCGACATACAGCATCTGGACATTCACTCGCCGGGCCACGCAGGCACTCATTCGTTTAGCCTCACTCGCCGCAACCACTTGCTGCGCTTCTGGCGCCCCGCCAAACCGCTTTCCGCCTATGCCTGAAATCGTCACCCGGGAACGCGATCCCGCCGCCTTCGATGCGCTCATCGGCGCGGAGATCGATCCGCGCATGGCGCGGCTGTACTCGGCACGCGGCATTCGCGGCACGGCGGAACTGAACCATGAGTTAAACGCGCTGCTCCCGCCCACGCAGCTCGCGCATGTAGACAAAGCCGCCGTCATGCTGGCCGACGCCATTCTTGCCGGCAAACGGCTTCTGATCAT
>JBDTSU010000451.1:0-3093 GCA_039930965.1 Betaproteobacteria bacterium | reverse complement strand
GCAGCACGCCGGAACAGCTCACGGCAACGATGCAGTCCGAACTCGCCAAGTGGGCGAAGCTCGCGCAAAATCTTGGGCTTAAGCAGGAGTGATGGGTGCTGGTCAACCGCTTAAGTGCACCGTTTATCCATTCAAGCTGCCACGCTGTAACAGATTTTTCCGTTTCGGACCCTTTTTGAGTTCGCCTTTCTGCCGTCATGTATGATCGCGCCATAATCCGTGTAACACTGTGTCTAAGCAGCATCCACATAAATCGGAAAAGGGGGGAATCGGCATGAATCTGGAACAATATTGGTACGAGGGCTCGCCTTTTCTGTACACCGCAGTGGGGGGCTTCATTCTGGGACGGGCTGATTCGGCGCTTTTGTTCATTTCAAGCATGCTGTTGCTGGCCGCCGGCGGAATCATCCTGCTATTGCGCAGGATGTATAGCATTAACCAAATTCGAAGATTGAGGGTTGCAGCGACGTAGAGTTGAGCTCACAACGCCGATCTGCTTGCCGTTTGCATTGGCAGGAGACCGAACTCGCCAAGTGGACGAAGCTGGCGCAAAGCCTTGGGCTTCACCAGGAGTGATTTGAGGTAATGGTCTCGCCGTTGGGAGTGCCGCTCGGGGAGCTTGCGTGGCTCGCGCTCGCGATCGTGCTCGGCGGGATCGTGACCGGCATCCTGGCCGGGCTGTTCGGGATCGGGGGAGGGGCCATCATCGTCCCGGTCCTCTACGAGGTATTCGGCTTCCTCGGGGTCGTCGATGCAGTGCGCATGCAGCTCTGCATCGGCACCTCGATTGCCATCATCGTCCCGACCACCTTCTGGTCTTACCGGGCGCATCGCGCGCAGGGCGCTGTTCTCGAGGGCGTGGTGCGGCGGTGGGCGCTGCCGGCCGTCTGCGGGGTCGCGGTGGGGGCAACGGCGGCGGCATTCCTGCCGGGGGTGGTGTTCAAGATCGCCTTCGTCGTCATTGCGAGCTTCATTGCGCTGAAGCTTCTGTTCGCGCGCGCGAGCTGGCGGCTCGGCAACGATCTGCCGCAGGGCCCGCTGATGTCGGCCTATGGCTTCATGGTCGGGCTCGCCTCGTCGCTGATGGGCGTGAGCGGCGGATCGACATCGAACCTGGTGCTGACGCTCTACGGTAAGCCGATTCACAACGCGGTCGCTACCTCGTCGGGCGTCGGCGTGCCGATCACGATCGCCGGCACGATCGGCTACATGCTGGCGGGCCTGCCGCACCAGGCGCTGATGCCGCCGTTGTCGATCGGCTTCGTATCGCTGCTGGGCGTCGTCGTGATGGCGCCGGTTTCGACTCTCACTGCGCCCTACGGCGCGCGCCTCGCGCACACGCTTTCCAGGCGGCGGCTCGAAATCGCTTTCGGGATCTTCCTGCTCCTGGTCTCATTGCGCTTTGTTTTCAGCCTCTCGTCCTGAGTCAGCTTTTACACCATCATTTCCAAACACAACTCTGAAGGAAACCCGCATGGCCACTATCACGCCGCGCAGCTATGACCCGCGCGCCTTCAAGGCGCTAACGTTTTATTCCGCGACCACCGGCTTTCGCAATGGCCAAGATACCCCGCGCGATTATCTGGAACGTTGCCTCGAAACCATCGCCGCGCGCGAGCCCGTCGTCAAAGCCTTTGTGGTGCGGCAAGACGCGAATGCGCGCATCGCCGCTGATGCCAGCAGCGCGCGTTGGAAGGCGGGCAACCCGCTGTCCGCCATCGACGGCATGCCGATCGCCATCAAGGATCTGCTCGAAACCAAAGACATGCCCACGGAAATGGGCTGCGACGCCTATCGCGGCAACCACACGCAGCGCGACAATGCGGCGGTGTGGGCCCTGCGCGAAGCCGGTGCGATTATTCTCGGCAAAACAGTCACCGCGGAACTCGGCGGCACCCACCCCGGCCCCACCACCAACCCGTTCGACCCGGACTGCACGCCGGGCGGCTCATCGTCCGGCTCGGCCGCTGCCATCGCCGCGCGCATGGTGCCCGCCGCACTGGGCACGCAGGTTGGCGGCTCCATCATTCGCCCGGCCGCGTTCTGCGGCAACGTCGCGTTGAAACCGACGCAGGGTGCCATCAATCGCGGCGAGCGCCAGACCACGAGCATGAGCACTACCGGCGTGCATGCGGGGTGCATCGAAGACATGTGGCAGGTTGCGATGGAGATCGCGCGCCGCGCCGGCGGCGACCCCGGCAAGCCGGGTCTGTTCGGCCCGGCCACGCCGCCTGAAGCGGTCAAACCGCAAACGCTGATCATGCTGGAATCCGCAGGCTGGTCCACACTGGACGACGCCACGCGCGGCGCCTTTGAATCTCTGCTGGAAGCCCTCGCGCGCTCAGGCATCACGCTGTTGCGCCGCAAGGACCATGCATGGGTTGAAGCGCTGGAGCAAGCTATCGTCAAGTCTGCAGACATCGCTAACTCGATCACCGCCTGGGAAAACCGCTGGTATCAGGCCGCGCTGGTCGAGCGCTTTCCGGAACGCGTGAGTGAACGGCTGAAGGCCACCGTCAGGAAAGCCATCGCGATGACGCCGGAAGACTACCGCGCGCTGCTGCTTGAGCGTGCCACCGCGCAACAGTGCCACCAAACGCTGGCGCCGCTCGCTGACGGGATCATCATGCTGTCCTGCCCGGGCCCCGCGCCGCTGTGGTCCGGTGATGCGCCCGGCCAGCCGTTGGCACGGCGCCCCACCGGCGACTCCGTGTTCAACACGCCGAGTTCCATGCTGCACGCGCCCTGCGTCACGCTGCCGCTGATGGGCGTGGACGGCATGCCGGTCGGCGTGCAGTTGATGGGCCAGCAACACGAGGATGCGCGCATGACCGCGCTGGCGCGCTGGATGCTGCAAACGATTGCGCCGGTGGTGGCTTAGGGATTTATCGCGCGACGAGTGGCGTTGTGAAGCAAAGGGACGCACACACCTCGCTGTCGGCGTTATCTGAAAATGTGCGCGTCCTTAGCGTTCAGGCGACGTGAAGTAAACTAGCCACCATCATGCCCAAGGTTGTCGCACTTTATCGTTACCCGGTTAAAGGCTTCACGCCGGAACCGATGACGCACATCACCGTGTTGCCCGGCGGGCGC
>JBDTSU010000450.1:0-3112 GCA_039930965.1 Betaproteobacteria bacterium | reverse complement strand
CGACCACCGTGTAGTTGGTCTTGGCGCCGAATAGCAGGGCCGGGACATAGAAAACCGGGATCGCCAATGCCGCCACCAGAAACATCCGGACGATGGGCTTCGCCGCCGGTTGTGCCAGCGTGCGTGGCCGCACCAGCAGCCATAGGAGTACAAACCATACCGACAATCCCACCACCAGCAAGTACTGCCATACGCGGCCCAGTTCCAGGTATTCCCAGCCCTGATTGCCGAGCCAGAACCACCATGTGCCGAGCAGTTGCGAAATCCCCAGCCATTCACCTAACAAGCTGCCGCCGATGACGACCGCGAACGCCGCGAACAGAACATGCGTCCAGCCCGCCAGCCACCGAGGCTCGTCGCCGCGCAGCGACCGGCCGAGGAATAACGCCGCCGCAACATAGGCCGTGGCGATCCAGAAGATCGCCGTCTGCAAATGCCACGTGCGCATCAGATTGCTGGGGAAGATGCTTTCCAGCTTGATGCCATAGAAATTGCCGGGATCGGCACGGTAGTGTGCGAGCGTGCCTCCGACCAAGGCTTGCAGCAGCAGCAAAAACGCCACGACCACAAAAAATTTCACCAGCGCATTCTGCCCGCGGCTGGATTTTCCCGGAGTGAGTTGCGGTTGCACGGCATGTCCGCGCGATATCCAGCCCAGATAGTCGAACTTGCCGAACGCCAGCAAGACCACGGCGGTTCCGGCCAGCAACACGATCAGGCTCAGCGCGCTCCACAATAGCGCGCCGGGGGTGGGCCGGTTGCCGACGCTGGGGTCATACGGAAAGTTATTGGTATAGGAGTAATCCTCACCGGGACGGGCCGCTGCCGATGCCCACGCCGCCCAGGCCACGAACGCGGTGAATTGCCGAAGTTCGACCGGGTCGGTGATGAGATTCGCCTTCAGGCCGCCGTTACTGTTGGGATCGCGGAAATAGTTGGTCCAAAAAACAAGTTGCTGGCCAAAGGCCGCGGCTTCCGGTGCCGTTAGCGTCAGCGTGCCGGTGGCCGCATCGTAGCGATTGGTCTTGAGTACCACAGCGGTCTCGGCGTGCACGGCGGCCTGTTGGGCGGGTGCCAGCGCCAGTAGCGGCTGGCGGTATTGTTGTTGCGCAATCGCCTCGGCCGTGTCCTCGCCCATGCGATGCAACGCCGCCGCCGAGTAGTCCGGCCCGAGATACGCGCCGTGGCCCCAGATACTGCCGTTGTTCATCAAGCCGTATTTGAGAAAAACTGTCTGGCCTTCGCTGATATCTTCGCCGCTGTAAATGGCGACACCATGCTCGTCGACAACCTGCGCCGGGATCGGCGGAGCGTTGTGATAGGCGAGCGTGGTGATCGCGATCAGCCCGGCAAAGCCGAGCACCATCACAATCAAGACGGAGCGTAACCACCAGGGCGAAAGCGGGCCCTCGTCGTCATCGGGCTGTACGGCAATATTCACGATTCATTCCTTTGTCAGGGATTCCCCGAGGCCTGCACCAGCCAAGCCCACACTAGCATGGCGAGGCTAGATTGGTTGTTGCTGCCTACTAACGCGCAGTCCGGTGTGTTGGTGCCGGCATAATAAACATCGGTCATGGTGCGGGCTTCCGCTCAAGGCGAACTTTCACCATCGCCAATCTGATTTTTTCGATGGCGCGCGACGGCGCAAGGCCCTTGGGGCACACTTCCGTGCAGTTCATGATGGTGCGGCAACGGAACAGCCGATAGACGTCATTCAGGTCATCGAGCCGCTCCTGCGTCGCCCGGTCACGGCTATCGACAATGAAACGCTCGGCCTGCAGCAGGCCGGCGGGGCCGACAAACTTGTCCGGGTTCCACCACGACGACGGGCATTGACTGGTACAACATCCGCACAGGATGCACTCATACAGGCCATCCAGCTTCTCGCGATCTTCCGGCGACTGCAAACGTTCCCGCTCCGGAGGGGGTTCGTCGTTGATCAGATACGGTTTGATGGAGTGATATTGTTTGAAGAACTGGCTCATGTCGACGATGAGATCGCGAATCACAGGGAAACTCGGCAGCGGGCGTAATACCACCGGTTCCTTCAGCCCCCGAACGGGCGTAATACAAGCCAATCCGTTGCGGCCATTGATATTGATCGCGTCGGAACCGCATACGCCCTCGCGGCACGATTTCCGGATGCTAATCGAATCATCCAGCGTCTTGAGGCGCAGAATGACGTCCAGCAGCATGCGGTCCTCGGCCAGCAGTGGAATTTCGTAATCCTGCATATACGGCTTTGGATCGCGCTCGGGATTGAAGCGGTAGATCGAGAATTTCATTGCTGTCTCCAGACGTCTGAACGGTCACGCGCGCGCTAGCCGCGCTGCGGCCACAAGGTGCAAATAAGCCATACGCCGGCCCCGGCCAGGCCGACGCCCAGAAACCAGAGAGCGAAGACGCGAACGACAACCGGTTGAAGGTAATCCAGGGCGACATCCCGTATGCCGACCCAAACGTGTGCCAACAGCGTGGCACAAAAGACGGACGCGGCGCTGTCGACCGCGGGGCTGCGCATCCAATCGCGCCACGCCGGATAGGAACCAGGCGGATCGACCAGAAAATGGCCGAGCACAAATACGACAAAGCCGAGCATGTAAACTGCGCTCACGCGCTGCACCAGCCACGCACGCAGGCCCGTCATGGTCGTTTTCAAAAAAGTGCTCCTGCCGCCAGCAGCGTTATCACAAGTGCGCCGACATTTATGCCCCATGCGCTACGTCGCGCAGCCGGTAAACGAGAGCCAATGTCGATATCGGTGAGCAAGTGCCTCGTTCCGGCGAACAAATGATGCGTCAGCCCCCAGATAAACAAGAGCGCGACGAGCTTGACGGCCCAATGATGGAATAGCTCGCTTACCCATGCGTAGGACTGCGGGCTCCGCAGGGACTGGTCGAGGAGATAGATGCCGAAGGGAATGCCGGTCGCCAACAGTACGCCCGTGACCCGATGCATGATCGAAGTCACCGCGCCCACCGGCATCTGCAACTGGGTCAGATTGAAAAATACCGGTCCTTTCACGTTATCCTCGCAATGACGATGTTGGCGGGACCGGCAGCGATTCGATCCGCTCGCGCAGCGCCGGCAGGAGTTCATGTTCGAACCA
>JBDTSU010000449.1:0-3113 GCA_039930965.1 Betaproteobacteria bacterium | reverse complement strand
CCGCAGCCATCGGGCTCGAGCCATATTCTCACCGCGCCGTATCAGGCGTTTCCGACCAAGGATGGCTGGATCAACATCGGCGGCGCCAACCAGGCCAATTGGGAACGCATCGCCACCGTCATCGGCCTGCCCAAGCTGATCGCCGACCCGCGCTTCAAGACCAACTCCGACCGCATGGCGCACAAGCAGGAACTGGCCGAACTGATCGCCGCCCGCACCCGGACGCGCACTTCCGCCGACTGGATTCTCAACCTCGAAGCCTCTGGCGTGCCGGTGGGACCGATCAACAAGATCGGCGAGATGCTCGACGACCCACAGGTCAAGGCGCGCGAGATGGTGGTAGAGGTGAATCACCCGAAGGCCGGCAAGACCAGGGCGCTCGGGCTGCCGATCAAGTTCTCCGCGACGCCCGGATCTGTACGCAGCGCCGCTCCCTTGCTGGGGCAGCACACACGCGTGGTGCTGATGTCGCTCGGCTATTCCGACAAGGAAATCAAGGCGCTGGAAAAAAGCGGCGCGGTCGCCTGTGCGAGTTAGCATTTGGCGTGGCCAGGATCGGTAGCCTGTAGGGCTGGAGAGACGTGCGGGTGCGGGAGCTCATTTCCCTGCCCGCGTCCCGCTCATGCGCCAGTTCGTCTTCCAGGTCTTGCCGCCGTCGAACGAAAACGCCTGTTGCCAGGTGACGTGATCGGCATCGACCCGGGCCCAGGTGTAGCGAACCCGCAACGCCGTGCCCTCGATGGTTTCATCGGATTCAAAGATGCCGATTCCGTGGTCGAATTTGCCCACCACCGGCACCGTGAGCTGGCCGGTGGCACTGTCGATGCCGCCGCTCTTGCCGGCCAGCCAGTAGATGCTCCACAGCCCGGTTTCGCCGTTGAAGATGCGGATCGTCACGCCGACCCAATTGGGGCGCCAGTCCGGTGCCACCAGTGAGTCGATGTTGCCGATGTCGCCCGGCAGCCTTTCCATGTGGATCGCGGCGTTGAAGGTTTCCCACGGCGCATCGTCTTGCAGCGGTTTGGTCGAGCGCGTCTGCACTGTCTGCCAGTCGCCGATGAGGAAATCGAAATCGCCACGGCCGGGTTTTTCGCCGGCGAATGGTGATGGTGCGGATGAAGTGGTCATGTTGGGCTCCTTGGAGTGGGTGGGTTTTTCCGGCAGCCCGGACCAGGCCTGTGTCGCGGTCGCAAGCGCGGCGGCGATCAGCATCGCTCCCATCGCGCGCGAGATGGATTTCTGGCGGGCCTTCATGAACTGCCGCGATTGCACCGCCAGTGCGGCGACCGCGCCGTAGACCGCGATCTGGGTGCTCGCGGTGATCAGGCAAAGCGCGCCGGCTTGTGCCAGCAGGCTGCGCGCATCGCTGCGGACAAAGGCCGGGAAGATGGCGAACATGAAGGCGTAGGCCTTCGGATTCAACAGGCAGGTGACGACCGCGCGCCGGTAAATCGCACTGCTGCTGGCCGCCGGCAGGTCTGCCTGCATCGCCACCCCGTCGGCGCTGCGGAAAATGTGCCAGCCGATCCACAGCAGGTAGAGCGTGCCGAGCGTGAGCAGCAGGTGGAACAGCTGCGGGAACACCGTCATGAGCGCCGCGATGCCGGTCGCGCCGATGACGACGTGAATGATGCCGCCGCTGACGATGCCCAGCACCGAGCTGACGGCGCCGCGGCGTCCGCCGGAAAGACTGCTTGCCAGCACATACGCCATGTCCATGCCCGGCAGCAGGATGACGGCCAGGACGGCGAGGAAGTAAAGCCAGAGATCGGGGGTCATGGTGTCCTTTGAGTGTTGATTTTCTGAAACGTGAGTTGACGGACAGTGGATGGTTGGAATCCGGGCCAGACACTTTTTTGCTCGGTGTTCCACTGGGCATTTCCCCCTTTCTTAAAGGGGGACTGAGGGGGATTTCGGGTGTTCCCGAATAGCTGACGACCGAACTGCCCCCTCGCTTCGCTCTCCCCCTCAGTCCCTCTTTAGAAAAGACGGAAGTGCACAACGAGGCGCGGCGCAAAATACGAATGCCGCGAATTTCATCAAGCCGTTAACGCCTGCGCAGTCTAATATCGATATAGGGCAGCCTTCGTCCTATATCGACGTATCATTGCAGTGATGGAAAAGCCCCTTCACCGCGTGCTGACCGCGCTTGAGCTGCTGCAGGCGCACCCCGCCTTGAGCGGGGCCGAGCTGGCGCGGCGCCTCGGCGTCGAGCGGCGCACGGTGCGGCGCTATATCGTCGAGCTGGAAAAACTCGGTGTGCCGATCCGCACCACGCGCGGGCGCGACGGCCACTATGCGCTGATGCCGGGCTACAAGCTGCCGCCGCTGCTGTTCACCAACGACGAGACGCTGGCGCTGTCGGTGGGCCTGCGCGTCGCGCGTGAGCTGGGCCTGAGCGACATGACTCCGGCGGTGGCCAGCGCGCAGGCCAAGCTCGACCGTGTGATGCCGAAATCGGTCAGGCGGAAGATCGGCGATCTCGATATGGTCGTGTCGCTGGACCTGTCGCGCCCGCTGGCCGAAAGCGGCAGCGAATTTTTTGCGGTGATAACGAAGTGCGCCAGCGCGGGGCAACGGGTTCGCATGTCCTATGGCGCGGCAGACGGCCGCGCTACCGAGCGCGACGTCGATCCTTACGGCATCGGCTACCTCCACGGCGCGTGGTATATGGTCGGCCACTGCCACCTGCGGCAGGACCTGCGCTCGTTTCGCCTCGACCGGGTACGCGCCCTCGAGGCTTTGCCCCAGTCGTTTGCCCGGCCCGGTTCATTCGACGTGCTGAAGCTCCTGCGCGAATCGATCGCGGCGCTGCCGCGCACCCACGCCATCGTTGTGCGCATTCACGCCGGGCTGGCCGAGGTCCGGCGGGTGATTCCGCCGAGCCTCGGCAAGTTGACTGAACAGGCGGGCGGGACTCGGCTCGACGCGCAGGCCGACGACCTGCACTGGTTCGCGCGCGAACTCGCACGCCTCGGTGTCGACTTCGAGATCGTGAAACCCAAGGCACTCAAGACGGCGCTGGCGGCGCATTTGCAGCAGTTGCTGCAGCGCCACGCCGCGTAAATCGCAGCCGCGATTCTCAGCGCATTGATCTATCGATCAAGGGCCAC
>JBDTSU010000448.1:0-3113 GCA_039930965.1 Betaproteobacteria bacterium | reverse complement strand
TGCCATGCCCTTCTGGTTGTTCGCCGGTTCGCGCTTGGCGAATTCTCCCCAGAATACGCCCACCAGCGACGCCCCTTTCAGCAACGCCAGGTTCAGCGGCAGCGCGGGAATTTCGCCATCGGCAAAACCAACTACCAGGTAGCGGCCGCGCCAGGCGATGCAGCGAAACGCCTGCTCCGAGAACTTGCCGCCGACCGGATCATAGATGACATTCGGACCGTTCTTGCCGCATTCGCGCTTGATGGCCTCGCGCAGGTCATCGCGGCTGTAGTTGATCAGCGCATCCGCGCCATGCTGCCGGCAGATCTCGAGTTTTTCATCCGTCGATGCCGCGGCGACCACCCGCGCACCGAGCGCCTTGCCGATCTCGACCGCGGCCAGACCGACGCCGCCCGCTGCACCCAGCACCAGCATGGTCTCGCCGGCTTGCAGGGCGGCCCGGTCGCGCACGGCGTGCCAGGACGTGCCGTAGGCCAGCGAGAATACCGCCGCCAGTTCGAAGGGTACGCCCGGCGGCATGGGCAACGTGACCGCCGCCGGGGCGATGACTTCCTCGGCGAATCCGCCGATGCCGCAAAAACTGACCACCTGATCGCCGGCCCTGAGGTGCGTGACACCCTCGCCGACCGACACCACCTCGCCGGATATTTCCGCGCCGGGCGAAAACGGCAGGGGTGGCTGCAACTGGTATTTTTTCTGGATGATGAGCACGTCGGGGAAATTAACGCCCGCCGCCCGCACCCGGATGCGGACCTCGCCGGCATTGGGTGCCGGCAGATCGATGTCTTCAATGACCAGTGTTTCCGGCCCGCCCCATTGCCTGCAAACAACTGCTTTCATGTGCCGATGCCCGCATAAAAGTACACGGGGTAACGTTAGCACATCATGCCGCCGCGGCGCGGCAGGCGGAAGTTACTGGACGCCCTCGTCGAGCATCAGTCCCGGCGGCAACTGCATCGTTTCAATGCCTTCGTCCTGCAATTCGATCGCCTCATCGCGCGAGACCCGGCCGCGGATGTTGCGATGCGATTCCTCCCCGTAATGCATCTTGCGCGCCGTCTCGGCAAAGGCGTTGCCGACGTTTTCGGTATTGGAACGCACGAACGATTTGAATTGCTGCAGCATGTGTTCCTGCAGGCCGGGCATCAGGGAGGCCGCCATGACCTCCTGCGGACCGGGCGGCAGCCGGCTCTGGTTGAGCGCGATCTCGGTCGCGCCGCTATTGATGCGCGGCGCCGAGAGCTGCTTGGTGATGTGTGAATCACCGCATATCGGACATTCGACCAGTCCGCCGGCCGCCTGGCGCTCAAAATCCTCCGCCGAACGGAACCAGCCATCGAATTTGTGTTCCTGCGAGCAGGAAAGATTGAAAACGATCATAAGTAAAGTCTGCTACCTTGCAATAAGAGCCGCTATGAAAAAAGTCACCCGATGGCGAAAAAATCCGGCGTTTCACAAAATGTCACGCCGTGTTGGATAAATCGGCACCTTGCCGGGAATTACAAGTCCGGCCGGCCCCCTCGGGTATCGCGTTCAGGCGGAAAAGGTCGACGCGTAGCGGGTCCTGAGTGCATTTTTCTGCACTTTGCCCATGGCATTTCGCGGCAAGTCATCGACGATAAACACCCGCTTGGGCACTTTGAACGCCGCCAATTTTCCCTTGAGCGCGGCGATGATGGCGGCCTCGCTGACCTCGGCGTCCGCAGTGGATTTCACCACCACGGCGGCGACCGCCTCGCCAAAATCCGGGTGCGGCAGCCCGATGACGGCACTTTCGGCGACGCCGCGCATGTCGTCGATGAGCAGTTCGATCTCCTTCGGGTACACGTTGTAACCACCGGAAATCACCAGGTCCTTCGAGCGCCCGACGATGGTCACGTACCCGCCGGCGTCGATCTTGCCGAGGTCACCGGTGCGGAAAAAACCGTCCGGCGTGAACTCCTCCTCGTTCCTTTCCGGCAGGCGCCAATAACCGGGCAGCACGTTGTCACCCTTGACCTGCAAGTGGCCGATGGTCCCGGTCGCGCATGCCTCGTCGTCGTCGTCGACCACCCGCACTGTCACACCGGGCAAGGGCAGGCCGACGGTGCCGCCCCGTCGTGAATCCGGCTCTTCTGCCAGCGGATTGGACGTGAGCATGCCAGTTTCGGTCATGCCGTAGCGCTCGAGGATGGTGTGACCGGTGCGTTCCCTGAAATCCTGGAAGGTCTCCGCCAGCAGCGGTGCCGAGCCCGAAACGAAAAGTCGGATATTGCGGCAGGCATCACGCGTCAATGACGCTTCGGCCAGCAGCCGCATGTACATGGTCGGCACCCCCATGAATACGGTCGCCCGCGGCAAGGCGGCAATGGTGGCCGGGGCATCGAAGCGGGCATGAAAGATCATTTTGCTGCCATTGAGCAGCGAGGTATGGCAGGCAACGAACAGCCCGTGCACATGGAACAGCGGCAACACATGCAGCAGCACATCACCCGGCCGGAATCCCCAGACCTCATGCAGCGTGAGTGCATTCGAGGCGAGGTTGCGGTGTGTGATCATGGCGCCCTTGCTGCGCCCAGTGGTGCCGGAGGTATACAGGATGGCGGCCAGATCATCCGCCGCGCGCTCGGCAATCTCCAGCATGGGCGGGGCTCCCAGCGCACTTTTGCTCCAGAAGCGGCTCCCGGAGCCAGTCTGCGTGTCTTCCTCTTCGGCGGGCAGGATAAATTGATGGGCAATGCCGCGCTTGTCGCAAATCGCCGTCGCCCACGCTGCCGATTTCGGCTGGTGGACGAATATCTTCGGCTCGGCATCGCCCAGGAAATAGTCGATCTCGCCTTCCTGATACGCGCTATTGAGCGGCAGGTAGATCGCGCCGGCCTTCAGGCAGGCGAGATACAGGAACAGCGCTTCGGGTGATTTTTCAACCTGTACGGCCACGCGATCACCGGGCACCACGCCGAGCAGGTGGATGAATCCGGCGTAGCTTGCCGTGAAGTGTTCGAGATCCGCATACGAATAGATCCTGCCACCGGCGGTCTCGATGGCCGGGAGCGATCTGTCAGCCGGAAATCGCGACTGAAGAAGCGCGTAGAGATTGGCGTTCATGTTTTTCGTTCGTGATTTTCGTTTAT
>JBDTSU010000447.1:0-3115 GCA_039930965.1 Betaproteobacteria bacterium | reverse complement strand
CAGGTAGAAGAGGGCGAAACCGAACGGCGGATGCATGAACGAGGTCTGCATGTTCACGCCGAGCAGCACGCCGAACCAGATCAAATCGATGCCGAGTTTGTCGGCGGCCGGACCCAGCAGCGGCACGATGATGAAGGCCAGTTCGAAATAATCCAGGAAGAACGCCAGCACGAAGACCAGCAGGTTGACGACGATGAGGAAACCGATCTGGCCGCCTGGCAACTGGGTCAGCAGTTCCTCTACCCATTTGTGGCCGTCGACGCCGTAGAAGGAGAGGCTGAACACGCGCGCGCCGATGAGGATGAAGACGACGAAGGCGGTCAGCTTGGCGGTCGAGTCCATCGCCTGCCGGAGCAGCTTGAAACTGAGGCGCCCGCGCGCGATCGCCATCAGGAACGCGCCGGTCGCGCCCATGGCGCCGCCTTCGGTGGGTGTCGCCACGCCGAGAAAAATGGTGCCGAGCACGAGGAAGATCAGTGCCAGCGGCGGCACCAGCACAAACACCACCTGCTCGGCGACCTTTGACAGCAGACCGAGTTTGAACACACGGTTGACCATTGCCAGGCCGAAGGCGAGGCCGATGCCGACCGCGGCCGAGACGACGATGGTCTCGTCCAGCGCATTGGACGGGTACTGCCGGGCGAAGATCACCGCGGCCGTGACGGCGACGACGGTAAGGATGAACAATGAAATGACCCCGCTGCGTCCGCTGGGCTCGCGAAACACGCGCGCTTCCGGCGGCAGGGCCGGCACCCATGCCGGCTTGAACAGGGCGACGCCGACGATATACAGGGTGTAAAGACTCGCCAGCACGATGCCGGGAATAAACGCGCCGGCGTACATGTCGCCGACCGACTTGCCCAACTGGTCGGCCATGATGATCAGCACCAGCGACGGCGGAATGATCTGCGCGAGCGTGCCGGAGGCGGCAATCACCCCCGAGGCGAGACGCCGGTCATAGCCGTAGCGCAACATGATGGGCAGCGAGATCAGGCCCATCGATATCACCGATGCCGCGACCACGCCGGTGGTCGCGGCCAGCAGTGCGCCGACGAATACCACCGCGAACGCCAAGCCGCCGCGCAGCGGGCCGAACAACTGGCCGATGGTGTCGAGCAGGTCTTCGGCCATGCCGCTGCGTTCCAGGATCAGGCCCATGAGCGTGAAAAACGGTACCGCGAGCAGGGTGTCGTTGGACATCACGCCCCAGATGCGCTCGGGCAGGGCCTGGAAAAGCGAGGGATGCAGCAGGCCGAGCTCGATGCCGATCAGCCCGAAGACGATGCCGTTGGCCGCCAGGGAAAATGCCACCGGATAGCCCAGCAGCAGGAAAGCGAACAGGCCGACGAACATCAACGGCGCCATGTTGTGGATGAGAAATTCCGTCATCGTCGGCTCCGCTCAGCCGGCAAGCCGGGCATCGGCATCGCGCCGCGCCTGTGCCTCGGCGATTTCGCGCGCGAGTTCCTCCTCTGCGGTCGGCCCGTGCTCGAGCGTGGCCGGGTCGGGGATCAATCCGCGGATGATGGCGATGCGCTTGATCAATTCCGAAATGCCCTGCACCGTCAGCAGGAAAAAACCGACGGGCAACAGCAGGCGCGCGGGCCAGACGATCAGCCCGCCGGCATTCGATGAGACCTCATTGCCGACGTAGGCATTGACGAATACCGGCCAGGACAGAATCATGATGAGGATCGCCATCGGCAGCAGGAAGAACAACGTGCCGAACACGTCGATGTAGAGCTGGATGCGCCGCGAGAACCGCGAATAGACCACATCGATGCGCACGTGCTGGCTGTGCAGCAGCGTATAGCCGCCGCAGAGCAGGAACACCGCCGAGAACAAATACCACTGCAGTTCCAGCCACGCGTTCGAACTGATATTAAAGGTGTAACGGATGAGCGCATTGCCCGCGCTGATCAGCACCGCGGCCAGCGTCAACCAGTAAACGCCGCGCCCGACCAGCTCGGTAACGGCGTCGATAGACCGGGACAACCTCAGCAATAATTGCACATCATTCCCCTCAAGAAGGACTCCGATCGCGGTTGTCGTTGTTCTATTGTGCGGCTGATTATATCGGCTTTGGCTCGGTCTCCAGCGCGGTGGATACGTGGCGGCGGGCGCACGACGCGGCCGATGCGCGGCCGGCGTGGCGGATGAAAGTTTTGCGCGGCGGTGCCGGTCCGGCGGCCGTTACGGCGCGGGCAGTTCGGTCAGCGTCTTGGGCAGCACGACGTCGGGATGGGCTTTCCGGAAGCGCACCAGCTCTTCGCGCAGTTCCTTTAACTTGCCCTGCTCACGCAGCGCGTGCAGGCGCTTCATCCAAGGGCCGGGGCGCTCGTCTTCGGCGGTTTTGTCCGCAAGCCCGGCTTCGACTTTGCCGAGAATTCGCGCTCCCGCCGAGGCCTGTGCATTGGCACGCAATGAATCGGCCGCCGCGGTGGCCGGCACCGATTCCGCCGCTGCAGGTGCCGGCACCGGGGTGAGTTGCTTCGTGACGGGCGCACGCGCCACGGCACCCTGCGCGGCCGGGGCGACCATTGCGGGGGATGGGGATGCTGCCGCGGCGGCAGCGGGCTTTGCCGGCGCATCAATCGAGTCCCGGTTACGAGCGGCGCTTCCCAGCGCCACGCGTTCCTCGATCGTCTTTCGTTCAAGCGATGCGGCTGCCGCATCCGCCCGCGCCTCCTTGCGTGCCGGTGCGAAAGTCTCGGCGGCCGGGAAAGGCGCCGGCGCCAGGCTTGCCACAGCGGGGGCAGGGGCCGACGGCGGCGGCGCATGAACGGGCGCCGCGGGTGCAATCCCGGCGGCCTGGCGTTCTGCCGGCGGAAGCGGTGTCACCGGCGGGGCAACGCGCATTTCCGTCGCAACCGACTCCTTCCGCTTGACCTGCATACTGGTCGCGCCAAGATCTGATTCCGCGCTGGCCTGTTTCTTTGCGCTGTCGATGGTGACGCCTTGCGCCGGCTTGGCCTCGACGATGCGGGTCTGCACCGGGGGCACGGCCTCGGCCGCCTGCTCCGCGGATTGATTCAGGGCAATCTTCTGGATGCCGGGGGGCGCCAGGTCCGGTCGTTCCTCGGATCGTCCGGCCATGGCAGAGCGGAAGACATGT
>JBDTSU010000446.1:0-3117 GCA_039930965.1 Betaproteobacteria bacterium | reverse complement strand
CGTACCGTTGACCAGGCGCACGTGGTCATTGCCGTCTGGGATGGCAAACCGACCGCCGGCCTGGGCGGCACAGGCGATGTCGTCGGCTACGCGCGGGCCCTGGCCAAACCGCTGTTCTGGCTGAATCCTACGGATGCGGCGATCGTCAAAGAGCGCCTGGAAGAACTGCCGAAGAACCCCGGGCCATTCTGGCCGCAGCCCGATCCGCGCGCGATTGTCGAACGGCATTTTCATGAACTGGATGAAGCCGCAACGCGCAGCGCGCCAACCGTCCGGCATTTCATCCAGCGGCTGGTGTTGCTCCACCTGGCCGCCGCTGTGGCGGGATTGACAACGCTGGCGCTCGATCTCCACGGCGTGCTGGAGTACGGCGCTTCGGTTCTGGAAATCGCGGTGCTCGGCGTCGCATTCAGCCTGATCGCAAGCCGGCATCACGGTCACATGGCCTGGATGAAAACGCGCATCGAGGCCGAGATCTGCCGGTCGTTTCTCGCGACCTGGCCGATGCGCGCGCGACTCGATCCGTTTCCGCGCATCGTGAGCAATGACTATCGCCGCCTGACCAGAAGCCTCCGATTGATCCAGTTGCTCGATACCACGCCCGCGCCGACGCTCGAGGCTGCGTGCCGCGACTATCAGGAAAGCCGCGTGCGGAATCAGATTGCGTACTACAGCCGCGGCGGCGAGCAGGCGAGGCGCGCGTACCATCAACTCCGGCTGTTGGCGATGATCAGTACGGCGATCGCAGCGGTGCTTGCGGCCGCACATGTGGTGCTGTCGCTGCAGCACGTGACCGGGGCCGCGCTCACGATCACGGAGCTGCTGTCGCTGGTGCTGCCGCTCGTCAGCGCGGCGCTCCTCGCGTTGATCCTGACGCAGGAACACTCACGGCGCGCCATGCGCTACGCGGAGATGGTGACGACTCTGGAGGCCGCCGGCCGGGAACTCAAGGCCGTCCGGACGTGGAATGGCCTGGCGCGCATCGCGGTCGATATTGAAGAAGCGTTACTGAACGAAGCCGTAGAATGGCAATCGTTCCGGCGCTTCGCAACGGAGCCGCACTGAATGAAAAGAATCCTGTCCCTTGATGGCGGCGGCCTGCGCGGCGTGTTTTCGATCCAGGTGTTAGCCGCAATCGAGGCGCTCTTTCGGCACGTCCGCAAGAATGATCAGCTGGTTCTGGCGGACGAGTTCGATCTGTTCGCCGGCACGAGCACCGGCGCCATTATTGCGACGGCGCTGGCATGGGGGATGCCGGTCAAGGATATCGAGACGCTGTATCTGGAGTGCGGCGCGGAAATTTTTGTCAAAGAGCATTGGTACAGGCGTTGGAAAACGAAATACCGCGCGGAGCCCATCGCCCGGAAATTTGGCGGGATTCTGGTTGATCCCGAGGGCAGCACGCAGCCTGCGCTGCTCGGATCCAAGCGGCTGCGTACGCTGCTGCTGATCGTGATGCGCAATGCGTCAACCGGATCGCCGTGGCCCGTCAGCAACAATCCGCACGCGCGATTCAACGACACGTCGCTGCCGGACTGCAATTTGAATATTCCGATCTGGCAGCTCCTGCGCGCGAGCACGGCAGCGCCGAGCTACTTTCCACCGGAGGAAATCGAGCTTGGCGATCACAAATTCCTCTTCGTCGATGGCGGGATGACGCCGTTCAACAATCCGGCGATGGCCGCGATTCTGATGGCGACGTTGCCGGCCTACGGGCTGTCGTGGGCGACGGGGCGCGACAAACTGCACGTGGTGTCGATCGGCACCGGCGGCGGAACGGCGCGGCTGCCCCAGAAGAAGGCCCACGAGATCAATATGCTCGACGCGCTGCGGTACCTCGCGCCGGCGTTACTCGGCGCCGTGGCGGCCGAGCAGGACATGATGTGCCGCGTCCTGGGCGACTGCGTGCACGGCGCGCCGCTGGATGCCGAACTGCAGGCGCTGGACGTGCCGACGCTGCTGACGAAGGACGAACAGAAATTCACCTACGTGCGGTACGACCAGAAGATGGAGGAGTTGCGAGCGGCCGTGCCCGACCTTCCCGTGGGCGAAATGGACGACGTCAACATGATTCCGCATCTGCAGAAAGCCGGTCGCGGGTACGCGCAGCGGCACGTTCAATGGGAGCACCTGTTCCCGCGCGGCGCGGATCTGGACGCCGCCGGCTCGTTACGACGTTAACCCCTTAACGACTCCACGGTTTGCCCTTGGCAAGCGTTGCGTCCACTCGAACGCGAATTGGACCGCGCGTTCGACCGAGTCGCCGTTCGGGTCCGCGCGTTTCAGCGCCACCAGAGAGTGATCCCCGCCCTCGATGATGTGAAGTGTGGCGTTCGGCAGTGTCCGCACCAGGGCTTCCAGCTCATCAGGTGATCCAAACGGATCGCGTGTGCCATGCAGAAAGAGCATCGGCACCGTGACATCGGGCAGGTGTTTGTCGCGCCGCTGATTTGGTTTGCCGGGCGGATGAAGCGGGTAGCCGAAGAAAATCAAACCATCGGGTTCCGGATCGAATCCATTCCGGGCCGCCACTTGAGATGCGATGCGGCCGCCCATGGATTTGCCCGCGGCAAACAGGGGCCCCGCCGCCTGCGACATCTGATCCTTCCAGACTGACGCGAAATGCGACTCAAGAACCGGCGCGCGATCCGGGGCGCTGCGGCCGGCCGCCATGTACGGAAAGTCGAAGGTCTTCGCGCGAACCCTGGCGCCAGCCCACGCGGCCACCACGCGTGTCATCCAGGGATGCGATTGACCGGCGCCGGCGCCGTGGGCGAGAAGCAGGGTCATCGGTAGATTGTACGGAGGCCGGGTTGGCGCCCGGACTTGCATATACAGATACATACATATAGATTTATAGATATGGAAACGGCGGCGCTGCTTCGGCTGCTTGGCGACCCGACCCGCCTCCGGCTCCTGCGCCTGCTTTCCCGCGAATCGCTCAATGTTTCTGAATTAACTGCGGTCCTTGGTGTCGCCCAGTCGGGTGTCTCCCGGCACCTCGGCTTGCTTCGGGACGCCGGCCTGGTGACGGAGGAGCGGTCGGGTCTGTTTGCCTGGTATCGACTCTCCGACCGCTTCGGCCTTGGGGCCGCTGGCGCGGCGCGGGTCGCGCAC
>JBDTSU010000445.1:0-3133 GCA_039930965.1 Betaproteobacteria bacterium | reverse complement strand
CACTGGCCGGCTCGTCGACCGGCAGCGGCAACGTGACCATGGCGGCGAACATGTCAGCGGGCGCGCCGGGTGCTACCCCCCACGCGGCGGTGATGTGGCCGGCGGCGGCGCGCGCCTGCCCGGCCAGTGCCGCGCGATAACGCTTCACCCCCAGCGCCTCCACGAAAGCCAGTGCCGCCGATACCGCCAGGCGCGCGCTAGGGTCGCCGGTGCCGGTCCAGGCGAATTCCATTTCAAATCCTTCGCCGTAGAAATTGGAAATCACCGCCGGGTGCAGATCGCGCTGGCCGGTCGGCGTGGCGTAAAGGAACCCGCAACCCTTGGGCGCGCACAACCACTCGTGGCAATTGCCCACGTACCAATCGACTCCGATGCCGGCCAGCGTATCCAGCGACAGCGGCAGCATGCCCGGCGCGTGCGCGCCGTCGACCAGCACCGCAACGCCCTGATCGCTGCACAGGGCGACGATGGCGGCGAGCGGCGTGACCACCGCCAGCGGCGAGAAGACGTGATCGATGATCGCCAGGCGGGCGCCCCCCTTGAGCGCCTGTGCGTACGCGTCAATCAGCGCCTGCGGGTCCGCCAGCGGCCACGGAATCTGCGCCTCGCTGACCGCCAGGCCATGCCGGCTGGCGAGGTAACGTACCGTGTTCTTCACGGCGGGATAGGCGTGATTGGCCAGCACGATGCGTTCGCCCGGCTGCCAGTGTAGCGACCGCAGGACCGCGTTGACACCGGCGGTGGCGTTTTCCACGAACACCAGATTTGACGGCGTCGCGTCGATGAAAGCGGCCAACTGCGTGCGCGCGCCACGCAGGGCGTCGGGCAGGATATCGACCATGAACCGGACCGGTTCCGCTTCCATCATGTCTCGCCAGTGAGCCTGCGCGACCTGAACATGGCGCGGCGTGGCGCCGTAGGAGCCGTGATTGAAAAACCGGATCGCGGGATCCAGCGACCACAGGCCCCGCAGACCGTGACCAAAAACGGCATCGGGCGCAGGCAGCAGATTCTCGGCCGGGGTGATCGTCATGCGACTGTCATGATGCGTCGGCAACGGGTCGCGCTTCCCGGCGCGCGGGGCGCGACGCCAAGGCGAATCCCGGCGCACGGGCGAAAGCGGTTGAGTCGGGTCGATCGCATGCGGACGGTGGTGTGTCTAGACTGCGAACAGGCGCTTCACGGCGTCCGCATCAAAACGATAGACCTGATTGCAGATGTCGTCCTTGACTTCGATATAGCCCAGTTCCGCGAGGGTCGCTTCCACCTCTTCGCGGCCCAGCGATCGCAACATGTCTTCGACCTTCCGCGGATCGCGTTTGCAGGCGTAAGTGACGGCCTTGGCCCCGTATACGCGCACATCCTCTTCGTGAAACAGCCGCGCCAGCAGTTGCTCGGCCGGCAGCGCGGTCAGCTCGGCATCGCTCACGCTGGCGGCCAGCTGTTCGACCCGTGCCCAGCCGTCGGCATCCTTGACATCGGCATTCGGCAGTTTTTGCAGCAGCAGCGCGCCCGCGCCGGTTTCGCTGGCCGCCAGCCACAGGTGGGTGGGGAGCTGTTCGGATTGATCGAAATAGTGTTCGAAACATTCGGCGACCGTGAGCCCCGACACCGGCACGATGCTCTGGTAGATCTGCGTGCTGTTGGTGTAGGTAAGCGTCATCGCCAGGGTGCAGCCTTCCACCCATTCCGCAAACGTCGCGGCGCCATTCTTGAAATCGGCGGCGGACATGCCGCGCACACCGAGCAGGTCGGTACAGTCAACGACGGCCAATGGGCCGGTATACACCGCGCTGCCGCCGGCAGGGTCGGGCTTGCGCTGGATCTGCAGCGCCGCCTTGCCGGGCTGCTTCAATCCGGTGCCCACCAGCACCGCCACACACGCCATTTGCCCCAGGAACTGGCGAATGTTGGCTGGATAGTGCCGGCTGATATGCATGTCGCGCCAGACGTCGGTCAGGCGCACCACCTGGCCGCGGATGTCCAGGTTATCGAGGGTGAAGTGGCGGCTGTAGTTGTTGGGCGCGGTCATGACCAAGTTTATCAAGATTCGCCCTGGCGGCAGACGCGCCGCACCCATGTATCGCGGGCCGCGGCCGCCCCGATTTGTAAGGATGCGCGATCGGGCGGCGACGAATCGTCATGAATTCCCTTCCCGCAACGTCATGCCCGCAAGGTTCTGGCGCGGAATTGTCAGTCTTTGAATCGGAGCCATCATGTTTGCCAGACGTTTGTTTTCTTATGCATGGTCGCGAGTCGGCTTGGCGGCCGTTTTCACCTCGGCAGCCCTGACCGCCGTGGCCGGCGCTTTCAACGAAACCGCGGGGGTGGCGATCGACGGCTACGATCCGGTCGCTTATATGACCGAACAAAAGGCCATCAGGGGCAGCATCGCTTTCACCCACGTTTATCAGGGCTCGGTGTTTCACTTCAAGAGTCCCGCCAATCGCGACGCGTTTGCGGCGCAGCCGGATAGATTCGCGCCGCAGTACGGCGGCTATTGTGCGTTCGGCGTATCGCGCGGCTACAAGGCGGTCACATCGCCCGATGCGTTTACCGTGGTCGACGGCAAGCTCTACCTCAATTACAACGCGGAAGTGAAGACGATGTGGACCCGGGATATCCCCGGGTTTGTCAGCAAGGCGGACGCCAATTGGGCGGTGGTGGAGAAGACCACCAAAATCAATCGCTGACCGGCCCGGCCGCGGAGGCCAACAGTCTATTTCTGCGGCCAGTCAATCTCGTTGACGAACCAATCGCGAAACGCGCGCACCTTGCGGCTGGTGGCATGCTGGGGCAGGCACACCAGGTGGTAGCTTTGCACGGACTCCACTTCAACATCAAACAATTGGACCAGCTTGCCGTTGCTCAGGTCGTTGCCAATCAGTGACCGCCGGGTCAGCACGATGCCCTCGGCGTCGATCGCCTGCTGCAGGAACAGCGCGGCATCGTTGTAATCGATGCCGCTGGCCGGTGGCGCCATCTGTACACCGGCCGCGGCGAACCAGGTTTCCCAGAGGGTGGGTTCATTTCTGAACAGCGGCAGGCCGGCGAGCTGCGCGGGCTTGGTCGGCAACTTGCCGCGCCGGAATTTCGGGCTACAGGCCAGAAAATAGGTGTCGCCCGCGACGCG
>JBDTSU010000444.1:0-3134 GCA_039930965.1 Betaproteobacteria bacterium | reverse complement strand
GGCGCAGGATGGCCTGCGCGAGCGGGTGGGCAGACCCCTGTTCGACGGCGGCGGCAGCGAGCAGAACCACCTCTTCCGTGACGCCTTCCGCCGTTACCATTTCGACGACTTCCGGTTTGCCGACGGTGAGCGTGCCGGTTTTGTCGAAAACTATGACGTTAAGTTTCGTGGCGTCTTCGAGCGCCGAAGCGTTTTTGAACAAGATGCCGTTCATGGCGCCCAGGCCAGTCCCCACCATTATCGCCATCGGCGTGGCGAGCCCCAACGCATCCGGGCACGCGATGACAAAGACGGTGATGGTCAGTGTCAATGCAAATAGCAGCGGTTGTCCGACCCACCAGAACCACACACCAAATGTCACAAGCCCAACGACGATCGCGGCGACAACAAGCCATTGGGCCGCTCTGTCCGCCAAGAGTTGCGCCGGCGCTTTCGAGTTCTGCGCCTCCTGCACTAGTTTCACGATCTGCGCGAGCGCCGTGTCCGCGCCGACTTTCGTTGCCTTGTAGCGGAAGCTCCCGCTCGTGTTGATTGTCGCGCCGATCACGGTGGCTCCAGGGATTTTTTGAACCGGCATCGACTCACCGGTCAACATGGACTCGTCGACCAGCGATTCGCCCACCTCAACTGTGCCGTCGACTGGAATTTTGTTTCCTGGCCTGATCACGACAATGTCGCCCACCGCCACTTCAGCAGTCGATACTTCGACCTCGGCGCCATTGCGGACAACAGAGGCCTTCGCAGGAGTTAGGTCCATGAGTGCTCGAATGGCCGATGACGCGCCGGCACGGGCGCGCATTTCTAGCCAGTGTCCAAGCAGGATAAAAACCAGCAATACGGCAGACGCTTCGAAGAACTGGTCGCTCTTGAAGAGGAAAGTGGCACCGACGCTGTATAGGTACCCTGTGCCGACGCTCAAGACGATTAGCACCGCCATGTTTAGAGTGCCGTTTTTAATTGCGCGCCACGCGGCGACGAAGAACGGCCAACTCGGATAAATGATAGCGGCGCTCGCTAGGAAGAACAGCCACAGATTAAGCGTCAAGCCAAAAGGCGGAGCCGGCGCCGGGAAGAGGTTTCCCATCGGCGAGTAGACGAAAATCGGTACGGTGAACACCAGGCAGATCCAGAATCTGTTGCGCATGTCGCGGACCATCGTCGGCAGATCCATGCCGCCGCCATGACCCATTTCGTGCGCCATATCCGCCGACATGATCGGCTGCTCGCCGGGCGCCGCGTGTCCCTTGTGACCGGCGGCTGACGGTGCCACCGCGGCAGCGCCATGATCGGCAAGTGGCGCCGCCAGCGCGGGCGCGAGGGCCGGTTTGGAAACGCGTTTGTCCTGATTCGCCGGCACAAGCGACTCGGCTCCCTTAGGTGCGGCGTTCTTGGATAATTCCAATGTATGTGCAGCGGAGAGCGTCGGAACCGCGGCTGAGGGTGTGACCACGACAGTGCTATGATTGGCATGACCGTTACGGTTATCAAACAGATCGCGATGAGCGACCGATGCATCCTGCCGCGCAAGCTTAGATGTTTCGGTATGCTCAGAAAGCATTTCCTCGGCACAGTTGTAGCCGCATCGACGCACCGCGGCTTTGATATCCGTGATTCTGATCCGCGCTTCGTCGTAGCGCACCGTGGCGCTGCCGGCGGCGTAATTCACTGTAGCGCTATAAACACCAGTGAGCTTGCCAAGCTGCTTTTTCACCCCGTGCGAACTCAATGCCGACACCATGCCACCCACTTCAATCACGCTCGTTTTCATCGCGTATCCTTAAGTCGCCTTCATCGTTGACACGACTTCGTATGCGGGCATTGCAGTAACCGCGAGCCCCTACTTCAGGTCGGCCAATGACGCGTGTGTCGGCCGCGGCGAGTCGGTTTTATGTGACCATGTTGTTATGCCGGGGTCCCGCAACCGATGTCGGGAGTAATATCGGAACTAAAAAAGAACGGTGACTAAATATGATAGACCCGACATCCGCATACATCTGAGCAATATTGACCACTGAAAGCGCGAGACGCGATTTACTTTTGGCGGATGCTGCTTTTTCCCGAAATGGCGGATGCAGAGAGCACGAATCCTGCGCCTAGTCCTGGCTCCCGAAGGGAAAGTTTTTCACACTCTGATGAATCTTAAATTCGGACATGCGAATAGAAACACCCGCTAGATGAAGCGGGCGTTTTGTTCGTTCGTCTACTGCATCATGCCCGCGGCTTTATCCATGTGCATCTTGCAGCCCGCCATATCTTTCTTCGCCATCAACTCCTTGGCCATGCCCATTTCTTTCTGGGCCGCTTCCTTTTTTGTGGCGTCCGACATTTTCATCATTGAATTATTTGCATTCGACATTCCCGCTTCAGAGCAATCCATCTTCGTTCCGTTTCCAGGCGTCATTCCGGTAGTGGTATTCTGCGCATTCGCAATGCTTATCGCAGCAATCAAAGCGGCAGCTGAGGTAAGACCTGTCAAAATCTTCATGGTTTCTTCCTTTGTAAATTCCGAATACGGCAAAGGGTAAAGCCCGCCATTGGAAATAAGTTCCCCAATCAGGATACGATCAGATCAAAATATTCTCTGAATCTCGCTGTTCTAGAATCCTTGAACTCAGCCAATACCATATTGCTGATGCAAACAGCCGTGGATTGGCACCGGCAGAATGTAGCTTCTATGTACGATTGCCGACAAATTGTCGGAAAAGGATTGGACACTATCCTAAATTGTGAACACAGGTGCGAATCCGCCGCCCGGCGTCCGAAAATTTGTTGTTTGGCCCTGGTAAAGGCGGGCTGCCGTCAGTAAGACTTGGCCATCATACGTATAGAGACGGACGTCGGTCTTACGTACTTCCGGTAAGCCATCGAGCTTGATCATACGCTCGCTGGGTGCCGCAAAGTCCTGAGCAACATACCCACCTCGATTGATCTCCGCCCATACCCCTTTCGTTACCTTGTCTCCGCGATAAACAGCCTTGCCTCCATGTCCCCCAGCTGGCTTAAAGAACAATGTCTTCCGGGCTTTCCAAAGTTGTTGCGAATTGTCGGGGGTCACGAGTACGGTGCGCGGCACGCCCGCAAGATCGGCAAGCGTTTCAGCGGCAAGCCCCCATGAGCGCAGTACCGCCTGATCC
>JBDTSU010000443.1:0-3155 GCA_039930965.1 Betaproteobacteria bacterium | reverse complement strand
GAAGCCGCGCCAGTGCTTGAGTTTCAATTTGTGTGCACATGCACGGAACAGGTACGAAGTTGCCGAACGGGACACTGCCTCAGCGTGCCGCGCCACATGCGTCCCGAACCCTTCCGTTCCATGGCACGTACATCCCATTTCGCCAACTTGTCCGCACACGCCTGCCGTCTGCCTGCAGGATCACCCCTCGCCCGGTCGCCTGCCCGGGCATACGCCAATCTCCTCGCCCTTGACGCGGATCAAAACGCCGCCCGGTCGCCCAGCGTAGCTTGGTTGTCACGAATCCCCGAGGGGACTGTCATGACCAACGCGCTGAAGACCATTCACTGGGAGCATCATTCGATCGAATCGGTGCTGCACGCGCTCGGCTATTTTGTCGACCAGATGTGGGCAGGCAAGCGCGCACCGGAAAACAAGGTGTTTCGCGCCATGCTGCAGTACATCGATCTGTTCTCCGAGCATCTGCATCATCCGAAGGAAGACCGGCACCTGTTCCGGCGCCTGCGCCTGCGCACCCATCGGGCCGACGAGGTGCTTGATCTGCTGGAGAAGGATCATCGCCTCGGCGCGGAAAAAATCCTCCGCCTGCAACAGGCGTTCCTGCGCTACGAGGAAGGCGGGCCCGCCTATTTCTATGCGTTTGCCATGGCGTTTCGCGATTACGCCCGCTTCTACCGCGCGCATATGCGCTGCGAGGAGGAAATGCTGTTTCCGCTGGCCGAGAACATCCTCACCGACGATGACTGGCGCGAAATCGACGCCGCCTATGCGGGCCAGGGCGACTTCCAGGTCTCGCCGCAGACCAAGCATGATCTCGACAAGCTGTTCGACCACATCCTGAGCATCACGCCGGCGCCGATCGGCGCGGCGCCGGCACTGGTGGGCGCATTTCGTCCGCTCGGCTGAACGCCTGCGTCGGTCCCGGTACGATGACGAACCCTGGCCGTCCCTGGCTGCGCTTCTATGGCAAGGTGCCACCCAGCCTCGTCTATCCGGCGCTGACGCTGTACGACGCCCTGTGCGCCTCCGCGGCGCGCGTGCCCGAGGCGATCGCTTGGGATTTCTTCGATACCACCCGTAACTATCGCCAGTTTATCGAGGACATCGATCGCTGCGCCGATGCGCTGGCGGCCATTGGCCTGAAGGCGCGCGACCGGCTGCTGATCTCGATGCCGACCTCGCCGCAGGGCATCATCGCGTTCTACGCCGCCAACAAGCTCGGTGCGTTGCCGGCGCTGATTCATCCGCTGTCGACGGCGCCGGAGATCGAACGCTACCTCGACATCAGCCAGGCGCGCATCGCCCTCACGCTCGATGCGTTCTATCCGGTGTTCGCCGCCGTGCGGCCGAAACTGCCGCTCGAGACGCTGATCCTCGCGCGCATCCCGGATGCACTGTCACCTTTGAAGCGCCTCGGCTTCTGGCTGACCAAGGGGCGCCACATCGCGCCGGTGCCGGCGGATTCGCGGGTGTGCTGGTGGCAAGCGCTGATGGCGGCGCGCCACCCGCTGGCCACGCGCGCGCCGGCGGGCACCGACGACGCCGCCGCGATCCTGTTTTCCGGCGGCACCACCGGCATTCCCAAGGGTATCCTGCTGTCGCATCGCAATTTCATTGCCGAGGGCATGGCGGTGGCGGCGTGGGCGGGCATCCGCGACGGCGACTCGATCCTCGCCATCATGCCGATCTTCCATGGCTTCGGCCTCGGCGTATGTGTCAATGCGGCCTTCATGGCCGGCGGAAAATCGATCCTGGTGCCGACATTCACGCCGGAACTGGTCGCCAAACTGCTGCGCACCAAGCGCCCCAACCTGCTGGTCGGCGTGCCGACGCTGTTCGACGCGTTAGCGCGCGATCCGTCCCTGCAGCATGCCGACCTGTCGTGCCTGCGCGCGACCTTCTCCGGCGCCGATACGCTGCCGCGTCCGGTCAAGGAGCGTTTCGAGAAACTGGTGCATGCGCGCGGCGGCCATGTGCAATTGCTGGAAGGCTACGGGCTCACCGAGGCAGTGAGCGGCATCATGGCCACGCCGGTGGGCGAGTATCGCGAAGGCTCGATCGGCCTGCCGCTGCCCGACATGCTGGCCTGCATCTGCGCCATCGGCACGACCCATGAACTACCGCCCGGCGAGGAAGGCGAAATCTGCATCGCCGGCCCGGCGGTGATGATCGGCTATCTCGACGAGCCCGAGGCGACGCGTGAGGTATTGCGTATGCATGCCGACGGTCGCACCTGGCTGCATACCGGCGACCTGGGCCGCATGGACGTCGATGGCTTCTTCTATTTTTCGGCGCGCTTCAAACGCATGATCAAGTCATCCGGTTTCAATGTCTATCCGGCGCAGGTCGAGGCCGTGCTGTATCAGCATCCGCTGGTGGCGGAAGCCTGCGTGATCGGCGTGCCCGACCCGGAACAGGTGGAGCGGGTCAAGGCGGTCGTAGTGCTGAAAGACCCCGCCCGGGCGGATGCCGCCATGGAACAGCTGCTCATCGAATCCTGCCGGGCCAGCCTCATCAAGTGGTCGTGCCCGCGCGAAATCGAATTCCGGACATCATTGCCGAAGACGCGCGTCGGCAAGATCGATTACAAAGTGCTGGTGGCGGAGCACGCCGACAAGGCCGCGGCCGCCGTCGTGGCACCGGCAGCACCCGCCTGATACCTGCAAACGCAAACTAGCCACGCCCAACCCTGGACAAATCATGCAACGAGAAACCCTCACCCTCCACGGCGGCGACCGCGTCGCCATCGCGCTCAAAGCCCACGGCGTCAACACCATTTTCACCCTCTGCGGCGGGCATATTTCACCGATCCTCACGGCATCGAAAGCGCGCGGCATTCGCATCGTCGATGTGCGCGATGAAGCAACCGCCGTGTTCGCCGCCGATGCGACCGCGCGCCTGACCGGCAGCCCCGGCGTCGCCGCGGTGACGGCGGGCCCGGGCATCACCAACACCATCACGGCGCTGAAGAACGCGCAGCTGGCGCAATCGGCGGTGATCCTGATCGGCGGTGCCGCGCCCACCGCGCTGCAGGGCCGCGGCGCATTGCAGGATATCGATCAGCGGCCGCTGGTCGAGCCGCACGTCAAGCTGTTCCGCAAGATTTTGCGCGTGGGCGATCTGGTGCCCGCGGTCGACGAAGCCTTCGCCGTCGC
>JBDTSU010000442.1:0-3157 GCA_039930965.1 Betaproteobacteria bacterium | reverse complement strand
TCATGGCCGGGCCCTGCCGGTGGCGGAAGGCGTCAAGATGGCGCGTCCGGACCTGACCGTGTTCGTCAATACCGGCGACGGCGACTGCTGCAGTATCGGCGCCGCGCACTGGATTCACGCCATCCGCTACAACATGAACATCACGGTGTTCCTGCACGATAACCAGATCTACGGCCTGACAAAGAAACAGGCCTCACCGACGTCACCGATCGGCACCAAGAGCAATACGACGCCGCGCGGCAGCTATCTGGAAGCGCTGAATCCGCTGTCGGTCACGCTTGGCGTGCAAAACGTTTCGTTCGTCGCGCAAGCGGTCGACTGGATTCCGGAAATCCTGTTCGACATCGTCAAGGCGGCATATCACCACAAGGGACTGAGTTTCGTGCGCATCATCCAGCGTTGCCCGGAGTGGCTGCCGAAGTCGCTCGACCCGTGGATGCATGACCCCAATCGCGTGCAGTTGCTCAATCATGAGGACGGCCTGCAGTTCAGCGCCGGGTTGTCCAAGGTCTACAAAAATCAGTTGCTGCATGACCCGTCGAACATCGACCGCGCGCGCGAAATCGCCTCCGGACAAGATTCCATTCCGGTCGGCATTCTGTATCGCAACCCGGCGGTCCCCTGTTACGAGGATCTGCGGCGCAACGACAAACTGCGCACGCCGGAACTGACCCGTTCCGGCCTCAATACGGAACTGGACAAATACACGGTGTGGCCGCAGGAGGCGAAGGAAAAGGTCGCATAGCGGGTCTCGCCAGGGGCATTGCGCCAGGCGAGTCACCATTGATTGCAAGGAATTCACCAGTAAGGCAGGTTTAGAAAATGGAAGCCGACACCCAAGCACATGTTGCGTTTTTCCTGACCGGCAGGCGATCCGGCGAGCATCTGGATGCCGTCGATGGCCTGGAATTGCGGCCGGCATTGTTCGCCGGATACCGGGAACTCACCCAGTTGCGCCATGATTTTCCGTTGATTTTGGTCGGCGGACGATCCGACAGCCAGTATGTGCAGTCCTTGTCCGCGATCATCGATGGCGCGCTCGCCAGTGCCGCAAGCGGCAACGACGGCGAGCGCATCCGCAAGCACGCACTCATGCTTGAGCAGGAAATCCGCACGCTGGCGACCGGCGGCGCCGGCGGCACGCTCGCGGCACTCTGGCAGCAGGCAGCGGGCCGCTTGACCCGGGAGTCTGAGCCTCTGCTCGAGGATAGCCTGCGGCGGGTTCGCGCCGCGGCAAAGGTCGATGGCGAAGTCGTCGCCTGCGATGCCCGATTGCCGGCGCGCCTGCTTCGTCATGCCTGGGGCGCCGTACAAGGACAGAAGGCCGCGGCATTTCGCAAAGGTCTGGATCGGTTGGTGCTCAAGCTCTCGGACATCCTGCGCGCCGACTTCGAACGCTCGCCGGCGGGCCGCAGCGCCACACACCTGAAAGCATCGGTGGGTTCGGGTTTCGGTGCGTCATTCGACTTCGAGGCGATGTCGACACTTCTCGCGGGCGCTTTGCCGAAAGACGAGCTGCCTGAAAGCCGGCGTCAGCGGATCCGCGAATTGCTTGCGGTGCTGAACGCCCAGCAGTTCTTTGCGTCCTCGGACACGGCCACAAAACCGGCCGATGCGCCGCTGCCCTACTCTTTCTACTTTGAAGGCTGCGGCGAAGCGCTGGCCGCGTTCCGCCAGCGCATGCCCAAGCTGATCGAAGTCGCCAAGGCCATTGCCATCGCCGAGCTCGAAATCGACGGCCAATACAACGAAAGCAGGCACGACGCCCTGTTCGAGCAATTCGGCGCGAACGGACTTGACCCCGAGGATTTTGCGCCGTTTCCCGACTACCTCGTTTCGGTCAACGCCGAGAAGTTGCAGGCCGTCGAGCATGCGCAGCTGATGGAAATCCTCACCTCGGGCTTGCCGATCAAGGTATTGCTTCAGATTGACGACATCCTCGAAGAGTCCCCACACGGTGACGGCAGCCTGACCGCCGGCATGCGCAGCCGGCAGATCGCGAACATGGCCATCGGGCTCAATGAAGTGTATGTGCTGCAGTCGAGCAGCTCCAATCTGTTCCGCTTCCGCGAGCGCATGCTGCGCGGCCTGAATTATCGCGGCCCGGCGCTGTTCAGCGTGTTTTCCGGCGCGAGCGGCAAGGCCTCCGGGCTGCCGCCTTACCTGATGTCGGCCGCGGCCATGGAATCGCGGGCGTTTCCGGCCTTCACGTATGATCCGTCGGCAGGCCCGAATTGGGCATCGCGTTTTTATCTTGAAGCCAATTCGCAAGTCGAGCTGGATTGGCCGGTCCAGGCGTTTGCCTACGAGGATGAGCAGCACCAGAGAGTGTCGGCGGATCTTGCCTTTACGCTGGTGGATTTCGTCGCCAGTGATCGCCGCTATGCGCGGCATATGGCGCGCGTGCCCAGGGAGAAGTGGAACGGCAGCATGATCGCGATCGACGAGTCACTGACCCGCGAACGCAAGGGACTCCCGGAGAAAGTTCCCAGCCTGCTGATGGTCGATGCCGACAACGTGTTGCAAAAAGTGATCGTCGACGAACAATTGATCCGCGAGGCACGCCGTTGCCGCGAGATGTGGCACAGCCTGCAGGAACTGGGCGGCATTCACAATTCGCACGCCGAAAAGCTGCTGGCACGCGAGCGCAAAGCCTGGGAAGAACGCATGCGCCAGGAAGCCGAGACCCACATTGCCGACGTACCAGTCACCGGCGAGCCGGTGCCGTCCGCCGTTGCCGCCGGGCAAGTCGCGAGTGTCGACGCTGAACCGGAACGCTCGCCCGATGAAGCCTATATCGAGACCGCGCGCTGCTCGACCTGCAACGAGTGCACACAGCTCAACAACAAGATGTTCGCCTATGACGGTAACAAGCAAGCGTACATCGCCGACATCACGGCCGGCACGTACGCCCAGCTGGTGGAGGCTGCCGAGAGCTGCCAGGTATCGATCATCCATCCGGGCAAGCCGCGCAATCCAAAGGAACCCGGGCTCGAAGAATTGCTCAAGCGGGCAGAACCGTTCCTTTAGAACGCCAGCGACAACAAGTCACTTTTGCTGCTGCCTTCGCTGCCCTGCCGCCCGACAATCCCGGCTAGCAGGCTAGCCTGCATATTTCATGGGGGCGCGCTCGACGAGGTGAAACGGGGAATTCGCG